>NZ_JAFEVM010000003.1:0-135914 GCF_016901105.1 Treponema sp. Marseille-Q4523
CAATTAATAATTTAAATATTATTAATAACAACAAGCCCCATATTCCGACACAAATTGTTGCTTTTAATTTCAAATCATTTATATTACCTATAAATTTTATCCTTAATAACCAACCGACAAATAAGCGCAATAAACGTCTGTCGATCGATCCAAAATAAATATAAATAAAAAAAAACAGAAGTAATTGTATTATCGTTATTTTGTTGGAAAATCTTGTTATATAATTTAAACAATCGTTAATATTGTTTTTCACCGATCATTCCTCCAACAAGTCGATCTTCTCATAATAAATCGGCTTTTTATAAAAGTTTCCATATTTCGATATGTTTAAGCTGTGAATATGTTTTAGTAAGAAAAATCAACAGCTTGTATAATTATCCGTATTTTTCCCTTAATGTACAGTCAGCATTTTTTTCGGGCGTTGCGGGCTTCGCCCGCCGGCGCTTGCGCAATTCCGCTTTCGCTCCAGCCGCCTCGTATTCACTCCGGCGGCCGCTCCGCGTTGCTCCACCGCCTAACGCGGGGTGCCGGGCGCGCAGCACAAGAGAAATCGTTAATTGATAATCGGTAACTGATTACACATTGATTTCCGTGTCTGATTTGCTTGCGCCCTGTTCGAAACCGCTTAAATCGTTTATACTGTACCAATGTTCCGTTTGTATGTGGAAAGAAAGCGCGGTTTTCAAAATGAAGCCGAGAGGATCAAATCGGAAATCGTTCATTTTTTGCGGATTCCGAGCGTTACGGGCGTGCGGTACTTGAATCGCTACGATGTCGAAAATATTTCCGACGAAGAAGCGAAAGAGGCGGCGCATCGAATTTTTTCCGAACCGCAGAGCGATGAATGTATTTTCGATACGCTGCCGCTGCGTCCGGGCGAAACGGCGATCGCGTGGGAATACCTTCCCGGTCAATACGATCAACGCTCCGATTCCGCAGAGCAGTGTCTTTCGCTCTTGCGCGCAAGCCTTCCCGAAAAAAGCCGCGGTACGAAGCCGCCCCGTGTGCGGTGCGCAAAGGTCGTCCTCCTTTCAGGTGAGGTGAGCGCGCGCGACATCGAGCGCATTCAAAACTACCTTATCAATCCCGTCGATTCGCGCCTTGCAGGAGACGCCGTCCCCGACACGCTTGAATTGAAAGCGGCTCCTCCCTCAGACATTCCGTCCGTTGAGGGATTTATCGGCATGGACGAAAGCGAGCTCGCCTCTCTTCGAAAGCGTATGGCGCTTGCAATGGATGCGACCGACGTCGAATTCATGCAGGATTATTTTAAAAAGGAAGGACGCGATCCGACGGAAACTGAAATCCGCGTACTCGATACGTATTGGTCGGATCACTGCCGGCATACGACTTTCCTTACGGAATTGACGGACATTAGAATCGAAGACGGCGCATACGCTCCGCTTTTTACTTCATCGCTTAAAACCTATACCGATATGCGCGTCGACGTGTACGGAAAAGCGGAAAAACCCGTGACGCTCATGGACATGGCAGTCATCGGTGCAAAGTATTTGCGGAAGCACGGCAAACTCGACGATCTGGAAGCGTCCGAAGAAAACAATGCGTGTTCGCTGTTTATCGACGTGCATTATACGACGGACAAAGACGGCAAACCGCTCTCTCCCGATTCGCCGAGCGAAACGGAAAAGTGGCTGCTTTTATTTAAAAACGAAACGCACAATCATCCGACGGAGATCGAACCTTTCGGAGGAGCTGCGACGTGTATCGGAGGAGCGATCCGCGATCCGCTTTCGGGAAGAGCGTGGGTATACCAAGCGCTCCGCGTGACGGGAGCTGCCGATCCGACCGTGCCGATTTCCGAAACGATTCCCGGTAAACTTCCGCAGATGAAACTGTGCAGGGAAGCGGCTCAGGGATTTTCTTCGTACGGTAATCAAATAGGGCTTGCGACGGGGCAAGTCGCGGAATTGTATCATCCGGGCTATGGGGCAAAGCGCATGGAATGCGGGGCGGTCATAGCGGCTTCTCCCGCGGACTCCGTTGTCCGCGAAAGACCGGAAGCGGGCGACGTCGTCATTTTGCTCGGCGGCGGTACGGGACGCGACGGCATCGGAGGCGCTACGGGTTCGTCGAAAGTGCACACCAAAGAATCGGTGACGAGCGCGGGCGCGGAAGTGCAAAAAGGCAACGCCGTCGAGGAACGAAAGATACAGCGCCTTTTCCGCAATAAAAAAGTGAGCTTGATGATACGCCGTTCGAACGATTTCGGCGCAGGCGGCGTGTCCGTTGCGGTCGGAGAATTGGCGGCGGGGCTCGACATCGACCTCGATGCGGTGCCTAAAAAATACGACGGCTTAAACGGCACCGAGCTTGCGATTTCCGAATCGCAGGAACGCATGGCGGTCGTCGTACGCGAAAAGGATGTGCGCGCTTTTATCGACCTTGCGGCGAAGGAAAATCTCCGTGCGGTCGTCGTCGCAAAAGTGACCGGCACGAATCGCCTCGTCATGAGATGGAGAGGCAAAACGATCGTCGATCTTTCCCGCGATTTTCTCGACGCTGCCGGCGCTCCTCACAAAGCGCGTGCGTACATTGAAAACCCCGCGCTGCCCGAAACGTCGCCGCTTGTCCGCCCGCTCGAAACCGTTTCAAAAAAATTGCCCTCATCGCTTTCGGATGCGTGGCTTGCAAATATAAACGATTTGGCCTGCTGTTCCGAACGCGGCCTTTCCGAACGCTTCGACGGTTCCATCGGATCCGCAACCGTTTTATTTCCGTTCGGCGGAAAATATCAGCGTACGCCCGAAGCGGCTATGGCGGCAAAAATTCCCGTCGCCTCTCCGCGTGAAACTTCAACGGCGAGCATGATGTCTTTCGGCTTCGATCCCTTCGTCGGCGAATGGAGCGCATGGCACGGCGCCCAAACGGCGGTGCTTTCCTCTCTTGCAAAGATCGTGTGTATCGGCGGAAACGCCGCTTCGTGCCGCCTGTCGTTTCAAGAATACTTCGGCCGCGCCGTCGATGAAAAGACGTGGGGCTATCCTGCGGCGGCTTTGCTCGGCGCGCTCGACGCGCAAAAGAAGACGGGCTGTGCGTCGATCGGCGGAAAAGACAGCATGAGCGGCACCTTCGAAAATATAAACGTTCCGCACACGCTCGTGTCGTTCGCCGTAACGCACGATAAAGCTGGGCGAGTGACGAGCGGTTCGTTCAAAAAATCGGGGAGCGCGATCTATTTCGTCGGAACTCCCTATTCGCCGCTCCTTGCTCCCGATTTCACCGCATTTATGCAAAATGCCGCAATCCTCTATCGCTTGAACGCCGCGGGCGCCATACGCGCGATGTATCCCGTCGGGGCGGGCGGTATCGCGGAAGCCCTTACGAAGATGATGATGGGAAACGGTATCGGAGGACGCATCGATGCCGTGCCGCTTTCGTTTACGAGGGCGCACATACCGGGTGCGAAAGCGTCTTCGCTCGATCTCTTTACGCCGCAGTACGGTTCGATCATCTTCGAAGCTGTACCCGAAGCGGAAAGCGAAATCGATACGGCGGGTTTTGTTTCCGGTACGATTGTTAAAATCGGCGAGACGATACGCGAAAGTGAAATCGTTGTCGAAGACGAAAATGCGGGAATTCCGCACACGAAGATTTCGCTTTCGGATGCCGAAAAAGCGTGGGAATCGAAACTCTCAAAAGTATTTCCTCCCGTATCCGAAAGCCCCGCTCCGCCTGCGCTTCCCTCCTTTGCGCTTGCAGTACATCCTTCGCTTGCCGATTTGAGGAGCTGCGTTTCGCTCGGCAAAAAAAGCTTTGCCGCTCCGACAAAAAAAGTGCGCGTACTCATCCCCGTTTTTCCGGGAACGAACTGTGAATACGATATGGCTCGTGCATTCGCCGTCGCAGGAGCCGAAACGAAGATCGCAGTCTTTGCAAACAATACTCCCCGAGCCCTCGAAGAGTCGCTCGAAATGCTTGAGCGGGAATTGAGAGGCGCGCAGATTTTAGCGCTTGCCGGAGGATTTTCCGGAGGAGACGAGCCCGACGGTTCGGGTAAATTCATCGCAAACGTTTTGCGCGAGGGGCGCATCGCCGAACAAGTGATGCAGCTTATTAAAAAGCGGGACGGTCTCATCCTCGGCATCTGCAACGGTTTTCAAGCGCTCATCAAAACGGGGCTTGTGCCTTTCGGTGAGATCCGCACGATGACCGCCGATATGCCCACCCTCACGTTCAATACCGTCGGACGCCACATCTCTCGCATCGCCCGCACGCGCACGGTGAGCGCATTGAGTCCGTGGGCGCTCGATGCGTCGGTTATCGACGAGAGGGTACACTTGATTCCCGTTTCACACGGGGAAGGCCGCATCGTTGTTGCAGCATCGCTTGCGGAACAGCTTTTCGCTTCGGGACAAGTGTTTTCGCAATACGTCGATGCCCTCGGTGTGCCTGCCGTAGTCGAGCCGGACAATCCGAACGGCTCTCTTTTTGCGATCGAAGGGCTTACGAGTCCCGACGGCCGCGTACTCGGCAAAATGGGACACAGCGAGCGCACGATCGGCATCGACGGAGGAGGCGCTTCGCGCGACCTCATCAAAAACGTCGCAGGCGATCCGCTTGCAAACGAATATGAAACATCCTGCCAAAACATCTTTGCGGCGGGAGTGAGATATTTTAATAATTAATAATATGGAGTGTATGATGTTTAACAAAATTATAAAACCGATAATCGGCGCTTTGGCGATCGCAGTGTTTTTTACCGGCTGCTCCGCTTCCGCAAAAGCCGGCAAAAACGGCTGGTACGTCGATTACGATGAAGCAAAAAAAGCCGCGCAGAAAAAAAATAAAAATCTCCTCATCTTTTTTTCCGTGGTCGACAACGACGAGGAGAGCCGGACGCTCAAAGAAAAAGTGTTCGATACGAAAGAATTCGTTTCCACCCTTTCGAAGCGTTTTATCCTCGTCAATTTGGATTTTTCGGCCTCACTCTCCGGCGATGACGAAGATCAAAGCGAAAAAGGGAAAAAAGAGGCGGAAGAGCGGCAGCGGAAAATCGACTACATGGGGTACATCGCCTCTCTCTATAACGTCGATTCCATCCCTTCCGTTTTTCTTGCGACAAAAGAAGGCTACTGTGCGGCGAAGATTGAAGCTTCCGATGAAGATGCCGCCCCCGAAGCGTATATAAAGCTCATCGGAAGCAAATCGGCCGATCTCGATAAAATCAATACATTGGCTGATGCGGTGCGCGCAGCGTCGGGAGCCGAAAAAGTGCGCGCAATCGATGCGCTCACGGAAGCGACGGAGGATACGCGGCGCCTGCTTTTGGCCGATCTTTTCCGTACGGTTTCTTCCCTCGATCCCGAAAATGAAACGGAACTTGTCGGCAAATATATTTTACTCACGGCCGTCTCCGATGCGTCGACATTTTATATGCAGCGCGATTTCGCTTCCGCGATTCAAGCGCTCGCTTCGGCCGCAGAAGACAAGCGCCTCAGCGGACGCGAACGACAGCAGGCGTATTATTATGCGGGCGAATTTTTAATAACGAGCGGCAGTACCGATTATAAAGCCGTCTTCGATTATTTTCAAAAATCCTACGATGCCGATCCCGAAAGCGAATATGCGCCGCGCATAGCACGAATGCTTGTAAGCTTAAAGGAAGAGATCGAGCGGATTTCCGGTGACGGGAAGCAGCGATAAATTATGGAAAACGAACCTCCCGATAATCCTGCAACCGTCGTTTTACTGATAGCCGCGGCTGCCGTTTTAATAACGCTGTCCGCGCTCTTTTCGATTTCCGAAAGTTCGTTCCTCGGAATGAACAAACTCCGTCTCCGCATAAAACGCAAAAGCGGAGACAGGAGTGCGCTTCGGGCGGCAAAGCTCCTCGAAAAAAAAGACGTGCTCATCAATTCGCTTCTCGTCGCAAACGATCTCGTGAACATCCTCCTTTCCGCGATCCTTACCGCCGCCGCAATCGCGCTCTTCGGAAAAAACGGCGTCGGGATCGCAACGTTTACGACAACCGTTCTTTTATTGATTTTCGGAGAGATAACTCCCAAAGCGGTTTCAACGCGCCACCCCGATGTGTTCGCGTATGCGCTTTCGAAATTCGTCTCCGTCACCGTTTTTATCTTCAAACCGATTTCGATCGCGTTTACCGCCGCAGCTCACGTTATTCTGCATTTGTTCGGCGTGAGTACAAAAAAGCCCGACCGGTCGTATACCGAAGAAGAGATCAAAACCTTTATCGCCGTCGGTGCGGAAAGCGGCGCGCTCGAAAAAGACGAAAATGCGATCATGAACCGCGTTTTCAAATTCACCGATTTGGAAGCGCAGGATATCATGATCCCGCGTACGAAAATCGTCGCCGTATCCGATAAGGCAAGCTGGCGCGACATCATCGAAAAAGCCGAGCGATCGCGCTTTTCGCGCTTTCCCGTCTATCGTAAAGACATCGACGATATCGTCGGCGTCCTCTATATAAAAGATTTGCTCGCGTACAAAGAAAAGGCGGATGCGTTTTCCGTGCGGACCGTCATGCACGAACCGATTTTTATCCTCGGTACGAAAAAGATGTCGTCGGTGCAGGAAATGCTCCGCGAAAACCGTCAGTCCCTTGCGATCGTCGTTGACGAATATTCGGGTACCGACGGCATCATCACGCAGAGCGACATCGCCCGCGAAATTTTCGGCATAACCGATTCGAATGCGAGCGGACGCGGGCATTTGCCGCAGGTAAAAATCGAAGACACGTCCGACTTCGTAACCGGCGGCGATATGCTGCTGAGCGAAGCGCGGGAGCTGCTGCATGTTCCGTTTGCATCTGACATAAACGAAACGCTCGGCGGTTGGATCACCGAGAGGTTGGGGGATATGCCGCGCGCGGGAGACTGCATCGAATACGAAGGACTGCGTTTTACCGTGCTTTCGATAAAAGACCGGAGAATTAATAAAATTCACGTAAAGCGCATCGCAGGCGACGACGGAGAGGAATGATATGAACACCGTCGTCATATTAATAATTTTGATCGTGCTCGTCGCGCTTATCGGATTTTTTGCGGCATCGGAAACGGCGTACCTTTCCCTTTCGAAAATCAAATTGCGAGAACTCGTGCAGAGTAAAAAACGCTGTGCGAAAACGGCACTCGCTCTCCGAAACGATATGGACAGGCTGTTGACGCTCGTGCTCGTCGGAATCAATTTTTTCAATACCTTCGCCGCATCCCTTGCGACCGCGCTCGCCGTTTCGATCGTCGGTTCGAGCGGCGTCGGTATCGCCACACTCGTCATCACATCCCTCGTAACGATTTTCGGTGAGATCATTCCGAAGACGGCCGCCGTTTTACATCCCGACGCGACGGCGCTGCGCTTTGCACCGCTGTTGCGCGCGCTTGAAAAAATCTTTTTTCCGATCGTGTGGTTCTTTTCGCGGATTTCGCGCGGCACTTCGTTCATTGTCGGAAAATTTTGGAAGGACGACGAAGAGGATGTGACGGAAGAAGACATCAAAATGATGATCGCGGTCGCCGCGCGCGAAGGAACGCTCGAAGAAGGCGAAAGCAAAATGCTCGCGAAAATCTTTCAGTTCAGCGATCTGCGCGTCCACGATATCATGAAGCATCGCTCCCTCGTAAACGCCGTTTCCGCCGACAGCGATTATGCTCACATTTCCGACATCTTTTTGACGACAGGCTGTTCGCGCATTCCCGTTTTCGAACATACGCCCGATGCGATCGTCGGCGTGCTCGGATACAAATCGGTACTCTTCAGTTCCGAAAAAGAAACGAAACGGAGCGATTTTATCCGCCGGAAAATGTCACGTGCGCTCTTCGTCCCCGAAACCTTTACCGCCCTCGAAATGCTCGAAGATTTCAAAAAAGCGCACACGGATTTTGCCGTCGTGCTCGACGAGCAGGGCTGTACCGCAGGCATCGTTACGACGGACGATGTGATGCGCGTCGTGTTCGGACGCATGACCGATGAAAACCCGACATCCGATATAGCGCCGGAAGCACGGATTACGCTCGTCGGAAAATCGGAATACATCGTGCCCGGCGATATGAAACTCGACGATGTAAATGCGATTCTGAAACTCAACTTGGAGTCGGAGGATTTCAATACGCTCGGCGGCTGGCTTCTCGAAAAGTTCGGATACCTGCCTGCGGCAAGCGAAGCGTATATCGACGGGACGACGGCATACATCGTAGAAGATCAGGCAAGGCGCCGCATTTTATCGGTGCGCATAAAAAAAGGCGCCGGCCGAATTCAAAAAGCGAATCGATAAGTACAGCCGATCGAAATCTCACCCGTGCTGCGCGAAGCCCCGCCTTCGGCGTCTCCGGATTTGTGCCACGGACCTGTCGGACTGTTTGCATTGTACGTTGCGCCTCGTATACGGCGTGTCAGTGTCCACGAAAGAGAGAGCGACAGCGAAATATTTTTATTAAAAGAATAGACGGCTTCGGCTCCGAATCGATATGCGGAAAACCATCCGTGCAGGATGTCGGCAAAGTACGTACCGGATCCGCCGTAATGATGATCGAGCGCCTGTATATACACATACGGCGAAAGCGCAAACGAAAGCGCAAACGTAAATTTATTGTTAAAAACGGTATCGAGCGAAACGCCGAACCATGTATGCACTTCTTCGCGCGTATAATCGATTCCAAGCGGAACATAGGGCTTCGCGGCGGGATCGTCCCACGCAATGCCGGTATGGGTAAGCTCATCATAGCCTTCCCATGCGCGCCCGTCCTGCGCCTTGAAAGAGATGTACGTATAATCCACTCCGATAAAAGGGCGGATCGCAAAGGTATCCGCCATCCGGAACGCATACGATATTTGTCCGCCGAACGCATATGAAGATGCGATCGTATTTTTATGAACCGAATACGTGGTTTTTAAATCCGTCAGCGTTTTCCAATCGGAGTCTTCCATATCGCCCGATCGCATCGGAACGGCGCCGCGCGCGAATCCCCGAATCGAAAGCGCTTTCCGCGAAGCGCCGACGGCGCCTCCGAAGTACAGCGCGGGTTTTATATCCCAATCGAGTTCGCTGATTTTTTTATAATCGCCTAAAGCATCTTTTTTATAAACGTATTCGCCGATCGTACCGTATTCGACGGAAAAAAGCGGCGTGACGGAGATACTCCAATCTTTTGCAGAAAGATCTTGCGTGATCCGTACTAACAGAAAAATAATAATTAATAATTTTATTGTACGGCGATTAAACGGCAAGGGGATCGACCTTATACAGTTTTGCGAGCTGTTTGCGCGTCGCATCCATATCTTTCGGATACGGCGCACAAAACGTCATAGATTCGCCCGTTGCGGGGTGTATAATCGTCAGTTTGTACGCGTGCAGCGCGAGGCGGGCTAAAAGCGGGCGCTCTTCAAATACGTTGCCGTTCCACTTTTTTTTGAAATCGCTCAAGCGAACCGGCTTTTGATTGCCGCCGTACAGCGGATCGCAGACGATGTATAATCCGTGCGCCGCCAAGTGCGCTCTGATCTGGTGCGTGCGCCCCGTTTTCGGAACGGCTTCAAGCCATGCATATTGTCCGCAGACGCCGATAAGTCGAAAATCGGTGACGGAATATTTACCGCTTTTTTTATTGACGACAGTGCGATGCTTTGCGTCTCCGTCGGGAAGGAGCGCTTCGTCGGCGTGCAGCGTTTCCCACAAGGGACGTCCATAGACGAGACAGTGATAGATTTTTTCGACTTCTCTGCGTTCGAACTGAAGCGAGAGAGAACGATGCGCTTTTTCATTGCGCGCATACGCGATCGCGCCCGACGTATCTTTATCGATGCGGTGCACGGCAAAGAGTTTTCCGAACTCGCTTTCCGCTTCGATGTCGAGCCGCGGGGCAGCTTCGTCGTACCGGTCGGCGGCGATGAGCAGTCCGCTTTTTTTATTCAGTACGACGATATCGTCGTCCGCATAGAGCACCGTGTAAGGCGGTATTGCTTTCATAAAAACAGTATAGCAAAATGCTCGCGTGTATGAAAGGAGGACTGTAAGCAATGTTCGGTGAACGGCTGTCCCCTGTTTCCGCCGCAGCAGGTGCGGCGAGCCGTATTTGCTCACGTAAAAATCTAACCGAAAGCGCGCTTGCATTCCCTTCGTTTTTCAGCTATGATGATTCCACCGACGCGGCTGTAATATAGCGGTAGTATACGAGCTTCCCAAGCTTGGTGTAGGGGTTCAACTCCCCCCAGCCGCTGAAACTCCAAATTTATAATGCAGTTACCATTTAACAAAACAATATGTGGCAGCAAAATAATTGGGAGTTGAACCGCGGAGCGCGCGCGGCGCAGGTGCGCCGAAGAGCTTGTAAATCCGAGCAATGCGCAGGATTTACAAGCGTGTTGATAAAAGAAAAACGTTTGCAAACGTTTTTTCAACTTCAGACTTTTGGCGGCAGGAGGCCGCCGACAGCGCGCGAAGACGGCGTGGAAGGAGCGGACAGGAAGTCCGCGAGAGGAACGCTTCAACTCCCCCCAGCCGCTGAAACTCCAAATTTATAATGCAGTTACCATTTAACAAAACAATATTGTAGCGCTCAAAAATAATTATTAAAATGAGGTTTTTCTATGGCAATAATCGGCGCGTTTACGGTCCCGCATCCGCCTCTCATCGTACATGAAGTAGGGAAGGGCAGGGAAGATGAAATCGCGGCGACAATTACCGCGTATGTGCAGGTCGCAAAAAAAATCGCGAGCCTCAAGCCGGAAACGATCGTCGTCACGTCTCCGCACGCGCCACTTTACCGCGATTATTTTCATATATCGCCGGGTACCGAAGCCTTCGGTGATTTTTCCGATTTCGGTGCGCCGGAAGTGCGCTTTCACCTTTTTTACGATGCCGATTTTGTTAAGACGCTTTGCAGCGAAGCCGATAAAGCGGGTATCGCGGCGGGTACGAGAGGGGAAAAACGGGCGTCGCTCGACCACGGTACGGCGGTACCGCTGTATTTTATTAATAAATATTATACCGATTATAAACTCGTGCGCATCGGTCTTTCGGGGCAGTCGTATAAAGCGCATTATGCGCTCGGCGAATGTATTCGCCGAGCAGCAGAAAAAACGAAAAAGAAAATTGTCGTCGTCGCAAGCGGCGATCTGTCGCACGTGCTGAAATCTGACGGGCCTTACGGGTATCGCGCGGAGGGAGCGGTCTACGATGAGCGCATTATGGACGTTATGGGATGTGCCGATTTCGAAAAGCTTTTTTCGTTCAGCCCAGATTTTTGTGAAAACGCCGCCGAGTGCGGTCATCGTTCGTTTATCATTATGGCGGGCAGCCTCGACCGCACGGCAGTCCGAGCGGAAAAGCTTTCTTACGAAGGACCCTTCGGCGTCGGCTACGGGATCTGCGCATATGAAGTGACGGGGCGCGACGAAACGCGCAATTTTTTGGAGCGGTACGAAGCGGAGGAGAGGCGCTCTCTCGATGCGCGGGAAAAAAGCGAAGACGAATACGTCCGCCTCGCAAGGCTTGCGGTCGAAAACTATGTGCGAACAAAAGGCAGGCTTCGCATCGAAAGAGGCGCGGCTTTGTGCTCAAGCGGCTCCGAGCGTATGGAGCTTTCGGACGATTTGCTCGAAAACCGTGCGGGAGTTTTCGTGTCGCTGAAAAAAGACGGCATGCTCCGCGGCTGTATCGGAACGATCGTACCAGTACGGGAGAGCATTGCCCAAGAGATCGCGCACAATGCCGTAAGCGCCGCTTCTTCCGATCCGCGCTTTTCCGAAGTGACGGAAGACGAACTTTCATCTCTCGTCTACAGCGTCGACGTCCTTTCGAGTCCTGAAAAAATTTCGTCGAAAGAAGCGCTCGACGTAAAACGCTACGGCGTCATCGTGACAAAGGGAAATAGGCGCGGCTTGCTTTTGCCGAATCTCGAAACGGTAAACACGGTCGACGAACAGATCGAAATCGCGTGCAAAAAAGGCGGTATCGACAGAAGTGAAAATCCCGAACTCGAACGCTTTGAAGTCGTACGCCATTATTAAATTCCGGGTATTGCGATGGAACACGATGCAGATACAAAAATCGTTTCGCCGAGAAATCATACGACAGTCCTTACGGCGGACGACAGAAAATTATTAAAGCCGCTCATCCGCCGTGCGGCAGCCCCGCTTTCGAAAGATGAAATCGTCGATTCGATATTCAACGGCGACTTGCTCAAGACGATCGATTTTTTTCCGTCGGAATCGGTCGATCTCATGATAATCGATCCGCCGTACAATATCACGAAAAATTTCGGCGGCGTAAAATTCGCGTCTCGCGGAGATGAAGCGTATGCGGACTACCTTGCTTCGTGGTTTCCTCAAGTCGTGCGGCTGCTCAAAAAAAATGCGAGCGTTTATATTTGCGGCGATTGGAAGAGTGCGGCATCTTTGTACACGGCGGCAAGCGGTCTTTTGACGGTGCGAAACCGCATTACGTGGCAGAGGGAAAAGGGGCGGGGTGCGAAAGCGAATTGGAAAAATTGTTCGGAAGATATTTTTTTTGCGACGATAAGCGGTTATTATTATTTCGATGCGGATGCGGTCAAGCAAAAGCGGCGCGTTATAGCGCCCTACCGGAAAGACGGAAAACCGAAAGATTGGGAAGAGGGCGACGGCGGAAAATTCCGCTTGACGGGCGCGTCGAATTTTTGGGATGACATCACGGTGCCTTATTGGTCGATGAGCGAAAACACCGAGCATCCGACGCAAAAGCCGGAAAAGCTTATCGCAAAATTGATATTGGCGAGTTCGAAAAAAGGCTCGCTCGTCTTCGATCCTTTCCTGGGTTCGGGTACGACGGCCGTCGTCGCAAAAAAGCTCGGGCGCAGGTATTGCGGCATCGAAATCAACGAAGACTATTGCCTCCTTGCATTGAAGCGCCTTGAGCGGGCGGAGCGCGATACGTCGATTCAAGGGTATACGGACGGCGTGTTTTGGGAACGCAATACGGGAAGGGAGCAGGGAGAGCTTCGTGGAAAGAGATGAGGGCGAAATGCGTGTGACGTGCGACACGTGCTTTTACCGCTGCTCTCTCGCCGAAGGCCGAACGGGAAAATGCCGCGCCCGGATCAACAGCGGCGGAAACATCGTCCCGCTCAATTACGGACGACTCACCGCGCTCGCCCTCGATCCGATCGAAAAAAAGCCGCTGTATCGATTTTTTCCCGGAAGCATGATTTTGTCGGCGGGAAGTTTCGGCTGCAATATGCACTGCCCGTTTTGCCAAAATGCGGAGATTTCGCAAAGCGGCGGCGATATCGAAACGGCGTATGTTTCCCCCGAATCTCTTGCCGAAAAAGCTTTATCGCTTGCTCCTCGCGGCAATATCGGCGTCGCATACACGTACAACGAACCGCTCGTGTCGTGGGAATACGTGCGCGATGCGTCGCGCTGTGTACGCGCTCTCGATATGAAAAACGTCGTCGTCACAAACGGCTGCGTCAACAGCACTGTGATCGAAAAAGTGCTGCCGTACATCGATGCGATGAACATCGATCTGAAAGGATTTACGCGAGAGTGGTACGAAAGCTTGGGCGGCGATTTGGATGTCGTCAAAGATACGATTGTGCGCTCGGCGAAGAAGACGCACGTCGAAGTTACGACGCTCATCGTTCCCGGAAAAAACGACGATGAAAAAGAGATACGCTCGCTCGCGCTGTGGGTTTCGAAAATCGATAAAAAAATTCCGCTGCACATCACGCGCTTTTTCCCGCACTGGCGCATGCCGGATGCGGAGGCGACGCCGGTCGATACGGTGTACCGCGCGGTTTCCGCCGCGCGCGAATATCTCGAATACGTGTACCCGGGCAACTGCTGAACGTTCGCGGATGCGGCGCGAACGAAGTTTCAGTCGTACGCACAGCTTTATTAGCCTTTCCGAACGCGACATTCGACCTACTTGTTTTTCCCGCGTCCTGTGATTACAATACCGATACTATGAATTCCAAACGAATGGCGCAGCTGCATCCCTATGTGCCGGGCGAACAGCCTTCGGACAGGACATACATCAAACTCAATGCAAACGAAAACCCCTATCCGCCGAGTCCGAATGTGATCTCCGCCCTTACCGATTTTATTAAAAATCATCCGGAAAAACTTGCGCTTTATCCCGACCCCGATGCACGTCGTCTGCGAGAGGCGATCGCGGCTATGCTCAACAGAACGGGCGGCGTGCTCGCTCGCACCGTTCCCGAGGGAGTGCAGTGCCGTCCGTCGGACGCGGACAGGATTCCGTTTACGGTGACGCCCGATATGATCTATACCGGCAACGGAAGCGATGAAGTGCTTTCATTCGTGTTTTATGCTTTTTTCGATTCGGACACAAAGCTCGTCACTCCGGAATTCTCGTACAGCTTTTATCCGGTATACGGCGGCTTTTACGATATTCCGCTCGACTTCGTCAAACTCAAAAGCGATTGGACGCTCGATACGCGCACTATGATAGAACGCGAAAAAATTAACAATTCAGGAATCATATTTGCAAATCCCAACGCGCCGACAGGGCGTTCTCTTTCGCGGAACGAAGTGCGCGCCATGCTTGAAGAGACGAAGGTCGACAGGGTCTTTGTCGTCGACGAAGCCTATGTCGATTTCGGGGGTGAAAGCTGCATACCGCTGCTTGCCGACTTTCCGAATTTGGTCGTCGTCCGCACGTTCAGCAAAAGCTTTTGCGGTGCGGGTATGCGGCTCGGCTACATCGTCGCCTCTCCCGAACTCGTGCGGACGGTGACGACGGTAAAAAATTCGCTCAATCATTTTCCGATCGATGCCGCTTCTCAAATCGCGGGCATCGCCGCATGCGAAAACGACGTGTACTATGCCGAATGCGCAAAAAAAATCGTAATCGAACGGGAAAAGTTTTCGGCGTTCCTCGCCGCTCGGGGCTGGGATTGCATCCCCTCGGTGACGAATTTCGTCTTTGCGCGTAAAGCGGGGCTTTCGGGAGCAGATGCGTACCGCCGCATAAAAGAGCGGGGCATCCTCGTGCGACGATTTGCGACGAAGGGGATAGAAGATTTTCTTCGCATTACGATCGGCACGCCCGATCAAATGCGTTCTCTTTGCGATGCGATCGAAGCGCTGTAAACCGACGGAGAGCGCTCCGGTATCAGACTTTAAACTTTCCGACTTCGGCTGCAAGGCTTCCGATGCTCGCTTTGTTTTTTTGCGTCAGCGAATTGACATCCTGTATGGCGTTGTTGATCTGCATCGCGCCTGAAGCCATTTCGTTCATACTGTCGGTGATGATGCGCGTCAAATCGTCGAGCTTGCGCATTTCATCGGCAACCTGCTCTCCGCCTTTCAGCATCTCTTCCGATCCCGCCTGTACTTCCGTCGTCACCGAATTGATTTCTTTGATCGCGACGAGCACTTCTTTGCTGCCGCTTTCCTGTTCGCGCATCGCTTCCGTGAGGCGGTTGCTCATCGATTTTACTTCTTCGGATTGCGTGAAGATGATATTGAATTTTTCTTCGACGATTCTGGAGGACGAAGCGAGCGTACCGATTTCGTTGCCGAGCGATTTCAGCGTCGACGTTATCGTCTTGCCTTGCGCCGCCGAATCTTCCGCGAGCTTTCGGATTTCGTCGGCGACGACGGCAAAGCCTTTTCCCGCTTCTCCCGCATGAGCCGCTTCGATCGCGGCGTTCATCGCAAGGAGGTTCGTCTGCCTTGCGATATTCTGAATAACGTTCGACGCTTCCATGAGGCTGCCCGATTCTTCCGTGATCTGCTGCGTGATGCCGTTTGAATTGACGAGCGTATCTTTTCCTTCGTCTGTCGCCGATACGAGATCTTTGATGACGTCGTCGGTTTTGTCGAGAGTCTGCCCGATAGCTGCGATATTTGCAACCATCTCTTCTATGGCGGCGGAAGATTGCGCAACGCTTGCCGCCTGTATTTCGATGCTGTTGTTCAACTGTTTGATCGTTCTGATGATCTCTTCGATGGTAGCCGCCGTTTCAGTAACGCTTGCAGCCTGCGTCAGCGCCTGTTGTTTTACACCGTCGATGTTGCTGCTTATTTCATGGACGGCGCTTGCGGTTTCGGTCATATTCGATGCGAGTTCATTGCCGACCGATTTCATCGTATCGGTATTTTCGCCGATCGATTTTATCGTGTAACCGATTTTTTCGATCGTTTGATTAAAGTATACCGACAATTCCGTCACTTCATCGTTGCCGGTGATCTCCAAACGCACCGTCAGATCGCCGTCTCCCTGCGCAATGTTTTTCAACGCAGTACCCACACTTTGAACGGGTTGTACCATTTTTCGCGCAATAAAATATATGATAGCCAGCGTCAAAAGCAAAATGGTCAACCCGATCAAATCCATCGTAAGGCTCAGTCTGTTGACGGTTCCCATAAATTCCTCATACGGAGCTTTTACGACCACCGTCCAATCGGCTAATTTACTGTTCGCGTAGCCGCCTATTTTTTTCGTATTTCCGTACGTATAATAGCCGGTTCCGGGAGTTTCCGATTCCACGGCGGTTTTTTCAAACTCTGCAAACGATGCAAGAGTCGGATCCGTCTTTGCCTCTTCAACGGCATTGAATTGCGATAGCACGTATTCCTTATCCACATCGGCGATCGTATTGCCGGTTGGACCCAAAACATAACAATTGCCCGTTTCCCCGACTTTTATATCGTCTATGATATCGGAGAGAGCATCGCCTCCGATGGAGCAGGCGAGTACGCCGGAAACGGCATTTTTGTCGTTTCGGATGGGAACCGCGATGACGATGACAAAATTATTATCCGAACGGGAAACGATCGGCTCGGAGATAAAAGGCTTTCCGTTTTTTGCCTGTATGAACCATTCCCTATCTGCGACGAAAACCGTTTGCCCCGAAACGGTATAGCGGTACCCGCGCATATCCGTTACATCCAATTCCAATATTTTTGGATTATGCGCAGCTTCTCTCTGCAGTATTTTGATTTTATCTGCTGCGGAAATCGACGGATCGCGCAGATCGGGCATTCGCGCAATACCTTCGATCAATTGAAACCATGCGGTGATCCTTCCGTCGATAATTTCCGCGACGTCGACAGCCTTATCCGTGAGGTGGGTTCGAACACGATCGGTTACGACTTTGCGCGTTGAACGGATCGCAAAGACGCTTTCCCCGATCAGTACGACCGCTATGAGCAGTCCGAAAATAATAATTAATTTTTTACGGATCGAAAATCGTTTTTTGTCTGCGGAATCGGTCATGCGCTTGCCTCCGATTTTTCAAAGAAAAAAGAAACGGTAATTTTTTTGCTCATTCGTAAGAACTCCTTTAGAAGTCAAACACTCTTTTACACGTTTTTATCAGTATATGTATTTTTCCGCATTTAGTCTATCGGCTCACAGCAATCGTGCCGATGACTTTTTTGTGTCTCTGTGTTATGCTGTGTCTCATGATTTGTTTGCCGAAAAAATACGGTTTGATCGCGCTTTGTGCGATTTCGTTTGCGCTTGCGTCCTGTTCCCGCGTTATGGGATACGGTATGCTTTTGTGGGATATCCCCGAGCGCGGCCTTCAAGACGGCGATATCCTTCCCGTGTATATCCGCTCGAATATTTCCCATACTTATGCCGTCTCCGCACCCGATTC
The DNA here is from genome assembly GCF_016901105.1 of Treponema sp. Marseille-Q4523. Taxonomy (NCBI): domain Bacteria; kingdom Pseudomonadati; phylum Spirochaetota; class Spirochaetia; order Treponematales; family Treponemataceae; genus Treponema; species Treponema sp. Marseille-Q4523. The sequence continues at coordinate 17,586 of NZ_JAFEVM010000003.1, forward strand.
CAAAGAGTGTTTCGATATCCCGCTGTGGCAGATTACGTCTCCTTCTTCCCGTCGCGCACTGAAAAAGACGAAGCTTGCGTACGCTGAATTCCTTCACCGCTATGCGTCGGTAAAGCTCGACGGTCTTCCGATCCGCGCCGAGCCGGTCAATACGGCGAGGCAGGTATACCGTCTCAGAAAGGGTGAAATTATTAAGATTCTGTATAAAGGAGAGGGGCAGGCCGTTATGGTCGGATCCGATGCGCTTGAGGGCGCTTGGCTTCGCGTTTTGACGTCGAGCGGTACACAGGGCTGGTGCTTTTCGTACAATCTCGAACTCTTTGAAACGCAAAAGGGAGGAGCCGTCGCAGCGGGAGAGGGGAGCGGTGTCGAAGAAAAAGACGACGTATTTGAAAAGCTTGCCGGAACGATATGGTATCCCGATTATTACCGCGCGATGATACGCGAAAAGAGAGTCGATCCGCTTCGCATGAATGCCGCCTATTGTTTTACGGTCGATGCCGAAAATCGGAAAGTGTCGCTGAACCTTCCCGAGCGCTACGGTTCATGGGACTACGGAGCGGCGATGAAAACCGCCGACGGCGAATATACGTTTACCGATACCCCCGTAAAGGTTTCCGTCAAAAACAATTATATCGCCGTCACTTGCGCCGACGATGCGGGCAGACCGCGCGATTATAATTTTATCGCACTCGGAGAGGACGTCGATATAGCCGCCCTCGTCGCCGAAGAAAAAGAGCGGCGCGATGCCGAATATGCGCGCATCGCAGCGGCGGGGCCGAATTTTAAAAGCGCCGCATACGGACAGCTTTTGCTCAAAGGCGACGGTTCCTTTACGTGGCGGGGCAACCGAAGGCTCGTTCCGTCTCTCATCGCCGAAAACGCAAAAGGCGGCGGTACGGCGCAGATCGATTATTTTATCGACGCATCGCTTTCGCCGCAGTACGACGGTGTGCTTTCGTTTTCCTTTGAAGGCATGAAAGCCAAAGTGAATTTTTTGTACAAAATCGAAGCGAACGGCATACGCTTCGAAGATGCGTCCGAAGCGCGATTCGAAGGCAATACCCTCGTGAGGCGGGGTTCGAGTCCGCTCGTCATCTTTTTCGAAAAAAATTAGCAGCGCTTATCATGGCTTTCGTTCAGTTTTCAAAAGTGTCGCTCGCATTCGGCGACCGCGACATATTAAAAAACGTTTCGATCAATCTGCAGTCGGGCACCAAAGCCGCTCTTACGGGAGCGAACGGGGAAGGAAAATCGACTCTCATCAAAGTGATGGCCGGTCTCATCCCCTGCGACAGCGGAACGAGAGTCGTGCAAAAGGATGCGCGTATCGGCTATTTGCCGCAGTCGGGGCTTACGCACGCGGGACGCACGCTGCTTGAAGAAGCGGATACCGCATTTCAATTCGGCTACGATATGCAGGCGGAAATCGACAGGATAGGCGACGAGCTTTCGCTGCATCCGGAACGCTCGTCCGACCTCGCCGAGCGTCAAGCTTCTCTCATTGCGGCGCTCGACGAAAGCGGCTGGCACAGGAGGCGGGCGCAGGCGGAAGCGGTGCTTTCGGGGCTCGGTTTTTCACGCGAAGATTTTGCCAAACGGACGGAAGCGTTTTCGGGCGGCTGGCAGATGCGCATTGCACTTGCAAAAGTGCTCATGCAAAATCCCGACATACTCCTCCTCGACGAGCCGACGAATTACCTCGATATAGAAGCGCGCACGTGGCTCGAACGTTTTTTACAGTCGTTCAAGGGCGGGTTTTTGCTCGTCAGCCACGACCGCTATTTCCTCGATGTCAGCGTTACCGATGTGTACGAACTTTTCGGCGGCGAACTCAAACGCTATCCGGGAAACTTTACGCACTACGAAGCGGTGCGCAAAACCGAATTGAAAACGCTCATCGCCTCTTACGAACAGCAGCAAAAGGAAATCCGTCACCTCGAAGAATTTATCAGGCGCTTCGGCGCAAAAGCGACAAAGGCATCTCAAGCGCAGGAGCGGCAAAAACAGCTCGATAAAATACAGCGTATCGAGATCCCCGAATCGATGAAGAAAATCCGCTTTACCTTTCCACCGGCTCCTCATGCGGGAAAGCTCGTGCTCCGCATAAACGGCGTGACGAAAAGCTATGACGGAGAACACAATGTGCTCGACAAGCTCGACGTGACGATCGAAAACGGGGATCGGCTCGTGGTCGCGGGGCATAACGGAGCGGGCAAATCGACGCTCCTCCGGATCATCGCGGGGGAAGATACTTCTTTTTCGGGCGAGCTCATATTCGGAAGCGGCGTGCGTACGGGGTATTTTTCTCAGGACAGTTCGGAAGAAATCTCCGGCAGCGAAAGCATCATCGATTATATCGAAAGTGTCTCTCCGCTTGAAATGATTCCGAAAGTGCGCGATATGCTCGGTGCGTTTTTGTTCCGCGGAGATGACGTATTTAAAAGTTTGGACGTGCTTTCGGGCGGGGAGAAAAACCGCATCGCTCTTTTAAAGCTTTTGCTCGAGCCGGTCAATTTTCTCGTGCTTGACGAACCGACGAATCACCTCGATATGCATTCGAAAGACGTGCTCATGCAGGCGCTCAAAGATTTCGGCGGTACCGTTGTATTTGTGAGCCATGACCGCGGTTTTATCGAAGGGCTTTCAACGCGCGTGCTCGCTCTCGAAGCGGGGCGCTTCCGCATTTTTCCGGGCGATTATGCGTATTATCTTGAGCGCATCGAAGCGGAAAAAAACGGAACGGTTGCCGGTATGTCTTTTTCATCTTCGGCTGACGGAAAGGCGCAATCCGTCTCTCGTACGGCAGGCTCGGTCATGAGCGAAAATCTTTCCGGTACGAACGATGCACTCGCGGGAGGACAACTTTCGTGGGAAGAAGCGAAAAAGCGAAAAGCCGAACAGCGAAAACTCGAACGCGAAGTCGAACGGCTTGAAGCGGAAATCGCCGCGCTCGAAGCGCAAAAGGCCGAATGTGAAAACGAACTTGCAAAGCCCGAAGTGTATTCGTCGGGAGAAAAATCGCGCGTCGTGCAAAAGCGCCTCGCGGATACGGAAGCGCGTCTTACTGCGCTCGGCGAAGAATGGGAGAAGGCCGCCGAAAGCGCGGAACGAGCAAAAGCGCAAAGCTGACATACCGCTGCGTACCGTTGTCGCGCCGATCGTGTGTGCGGATGTACGGCATCGTCAGCGCAGAAAATTCCAAACGTATACGAAAGGGTAGGCGAGCAGCTCAGGCAGCGTATAATCCGTGACGGCCGGCAGCACGAAATTCCGTACGAGTACATTGTACACGACGAAGTAGCCGGTAACGGAGCCGATAAGGATGACGATGCGGGTTTTGAGCGCATTCCACACGTGTTCCGCCATAGCGCGCTTTCGCGGAATCCATGCGGGCAGTTTGCCTTCGTTCCATGTGCGGAAAAAAAACGCGTACAACGATTTTTTTGCCGGCGATCCGCAAGGGATGCTTTCGGCTGTCGCGGTGTAAATCGCTTCGGCGAACACTTCCTGCCGCCGCAATTTTTTATAGCGCGGATTTGCAAGCGCATTTTGCCTTTCCCGCGTGCGGATTTGTTTGAGCGCCGGAAAAAAATTATTAAGAAATTTAAAACATGAGATGCACGAGGCGGCGGCGGAGAGGGCAAACCAGAGGCTCGCGCTTATGAGCAGAACGGACGCTGCGATTATGCCGGGCGCCCATGCAGGCTTTGAAAGGGCAAGGAGCAGCATCGACGCGGCAAAAAGGGCGAGCTTCACAAGCGAGTTGAAAAAAAATCGCGTGCAGTACCGTTGAAACTGTTTTCCGACTGCAGCGGAAACGGCGTCTTCGGTGATGCGCCGTATCTGTTCCGACGCCGCGTCTCCGATGCCGCGGATGCCGTTTTTTACCTGTTCGGATATTTTCGGGATCGTTTCGGTGATGAGGTCTTTGCACTGCGCGTAGACGAATGCGATGACCGCGGCATCGTCGAGCAAACCGCTCGGCAGCAAAAAATCGGGCACGATATCGAAAGGACTGACGAGGTAGACGAGCGCGCCGATTATCATGACTTTTGTTTCGATAGGAATTTCCGGCGATTTAAAGCCCGCCCACAGCGCTTCGACGATATGCCACAGATCCGCGATCGGGCCGCGCTTCATTTTTTCGAGGCGTGAGCTGACTTTTTTTACTTCAAGTCTTCCGGCGGCTTTGCCGAGTTCGTCCGCTTTTTTTATCGCCTTTTTATTGATTTTTTGAAAGTTCATCGCTCACCGCTCAAACACACAGCGATACGCCTCAATCAGCGCATCGAGCGGCCAGCGCCCGCAGTTTGCGCTGCTCGTCGACGGGAGGCATACGGCACCTATGTGTGTCGCCTCTTCGCACAGCTTTGTGTAAAGTTTATACGCAGTCTGCCCCGTGCAATATATACGGTCGATATGAGACGATACAAGCAGTTTTGAAAAATCGTTCGGCACGGGATTTTTTATGCTCGTGTCGGCCGCTCCCCGTATATCGCACGAAGCGAGTACGTCCCACAGCGCGATGCCGTGACGGAGCACGAGCGCTCTCCGTTCATCGACGGCTTTGCTTCCCGCATCGTTCGCATAGTCGAGTCTTTCTCCCGTAAGGGACGCGATAACCGGCCAAAACCTGTTTTGCTCGTGCATATAGTAAAAACCCGCCGTTCGGGAACGCGGAGAAGGCATCGTGCCGAGAACGAGGACGCGGCTTTCCGAATCGTATACCGGCGCAAAGGGGTGATCGATTCGGGAAGCGGAGGGCGGATTTACAGTGCGCATATTTATATAGTAATAACAAGCGTTTCGCACGTCAAGAAAATCGATATGATGATCAAAAAATCGATCGCGCAGGAATCCTCATAAAGGAATCGCAGTCGGCTTTTGCGGTGCATCCGTTTATTTTTACAAAAAACCGCGTAATTTATCACTTTGCAGGCGATATATATTGCAGCGGCTTCCTTGTCGCGCTATCTCAACAACCGAAGGTGCAGCTATGGAATATACCCATAAACCCGTCGACGAACTTACCTTTACCGACGACTTTATGTTCGGTACCGTCATGAAAAACAAAAGAATTTGTAAAGGCGTATTGGAACGCTTATTACACATCAAAGTCGGTAAAATCGAATATCCCTCCCTGCAAAAAACAATAGCACCGTTTTACGAAAGCAAGGGCATACGTCTCGACGTCTATGTCTCAGAGCCCGAGCGCATCTTCGATATAGAAATACAAACGTCGATCCCGCCCTCTCTTCCCAAACGCACACGTTATTACCAAAGTCTTATGGATGTCGATAACCTCTTACGCGGACAAAGCTATGCCGAACTGAAAGAGAGCTACGTCATCTTTATCTGTACGCAGGATCCCTTCGGCAAAGGCTTGCCTGTCTACGAGTTCCGCAATGTATGTACCGCCGACGGCACGCTTTTTCTTGATGACAAATCGTATAAAGTATTTTATAATGTGGGTGCCTACGGTAAAGAGGATGAGCCTGAATTGAGCGCCTTGTTGAAGTATCTTTGCGAGAGGCGGGCGACGAGCGGTTTTACACAGCACATCGATGCGCTTGTCGAAAAAGCGAAACGGAACGAAAAGTTCAGGAGCCGGTATATGTCGTTGAATATTCATGAAGATGACTTACGCAGAGAAAGTTTACAGCTGGGTGAAAAGATCGGCTTTGAGCGGGGAATACGCAAAGGCAGAAGAGACGGAATCTTACAAGGCCGGCGCGACGGTATCGCCGCGGGAGCTTATCAAAAAGCACGGGAAACGGCAAAGCTGATGCAGCGAGAAAGCTGTTCTACCGATTTTATACAGCGGATGACCGGCCTTTCGGAAACGGAAATCGAAAAATTATAAGAGCTCGCGATTTCGAGCAGTGCGGAGAAATCGCGAGCGTCTTGATAAAAGAAAAACGGCTTGGTCGTTTTTTAACTCCCGACTTACCAGAGCAGATCCGAGCAGTGGTCGTTCGCGCAGCATCCGTGCCGTGCGTCGAGCAAAGCTTCCCGCGCCGCACGATTACGCAAAATCAATTTAAAAAACGTGTCAAAATGATACGATTTCAGCGTATTTTTACGAGTGTGAGTAAATTCGACATAAATTTACTTAAAATCCTGCCGAAAGTCAAGAAAAATCGATTGCAATTCGTACTGCCAAAAAATCATCCGTTTTTTAATTTATTGTATTATAAAGAATTAATATGGCGTTGCAAATCTAACGAAATATTATCGTAACGATTTTCCCGCTTCCTCGTTATTGGCATAGATATTGCAATAATTTACGTATACGGTTTTGTGCCGCTTGGAGGTTTATCTATGACAAACGATGAAAACATCCTTTCAATGTATTTGAAAGATATCAATAAAGTTTCTTTGCTTTCACGCGAAGAGGAAACCGATTTGGCGCTGAAAGCGAAAGCGGGCGACAAGGCTGCGAAAGACAAAATCGTCAACGCGAATCTGCGCTTTGTTGTCAATGTCGCAAAAAAATATCAAAATCACGGACTCGATTTGCCCGATTTGATCAGCGAAGGCAATATCGGCCTTTTGACGGCGATCGAGCGGTTCGACGTATCGAAAGGCTATCATTTCATTTCGTATGCGGTATGGTGGATCCGTCAGGCGATTTTAAAAGCGATTTGCGAAAAGAGCCGCGCCATTCGTCTCCCGCTCAACCGTGCGAACGAACTCGTGCAGATCGAACACGCGCGAAAGCTTATGACGGGCGATAAAACCGAAGAGCAGGAATTCGCCGAAGTTGCGCGCATGTTGAAGATGGACAAGCAGCACGTGCGCGAAATGGTGAATATCTCGCGCGATATGATTTCCCTCGACGCGCAGGTCGCTTCGAGCGATAACGACCGCACGTCCGTGAGCGATTTTATCGAAGACGAGCGCTACGACAATCCCGACGAGGAAGCGATTTCAAATGCAATGAAGCGCGATATCGGAGACGTGCTGAACACGCTGAAACCGAACGAAGCGAAAGTGCTGTCGCTTCGCTACGGTTTGAACGGTACCCGCCCCATGTCTCTGAAAGAAGTCGGCGATACGTGTAATCTTACCAAAGAGCGCATCCGTCAAATCGAAAAGCACGCCATCGTGCGCATGCGCCATCCGAGACGCATGCAGCGCCTCGAAGCCTACATCGCATAGTCGTTTGCCTGAATCGTGCCGGCGTTTCGCTCGATGTGCGGTCGGTGTTTTTCCCGCTTGCACGGTAAGCTTAAGGCGTCAGCGCAAAACGCTTCGCATATATTCGAAGGCGTCGTTTCTCGCTTCGACGAGGATTTCTCCGTCGCGGCGGATGTCCGCGATGCCGAGTTCGAGATCTCCCGATTGTGCGGTTCCGGTCACTTCGCCGGGGCCGCGCAGTTTTAAATCACGTTCCGCAATAAAAAATCCGTCGGTGTTTTCGCGCAGAACTTTCATCCGCTCGATCCCCGTTTCCGTGATATTTTTTCCGTAGATCAAAAAGCAATATGACTGCGCATCTCCGCGCCCGACCCTGCCCCTCAGCTGGTGCAGCTGCGCGAGTCCGAAGCGGTCGGCCTGTTCGATGACGATGCATGTCGCGTTCGGTACGTCCACTCCGACTTCGATGACGGTCGTCGCGGCGAGCACTTGTATGCGTCCCTTTTGAAAATCGCGGAGAATGCGTACTTGTTCGTCTTCATCGATGCGCGAATGGATGAGCGCACACTCGAATTCGGAATACACGCGCTCGGATAAAAATGCGAACATCTCTTCCGCCGCCTTTGCCGCGGATTTTTCTTTTGCATACAAAAGTGGAAACTGCGCGTTCCGCGTCCGCTTTGCACCTGCTGTCTTTGCGTCCGCTTCCGATCGCGCATGTGCCGTTTCGACGGATTCCATGTTGTCGCCGTTTCCGTCTTCTCCGTCCGTTTGCCGGCCGTCGCTTTCTATTGCGGGATAGACGAAATACGCCTGATGTCCCGCCTCGAGTTCTTTACGCACCGCTTCGTATGCGTTCGCTTCGTTTCCTTCCCGCACGAGATATGTTTTCACCGCCTTTCTTCCTTCGGGCTGCGTGCGCAAAAGCGAAACGTCCAAGTCGCCGAAAGCGGTGAGTGCGAGCGTCTGCGGGATCGGCGTCGCGCTCATCATCAAAAGATGGAGCGTGTAGGACGAAGTACCTGCAATCTTTCTGCCTTTTTCGATTATCGCTTGACGCTGCAAAACGCCGAAGCGGTGCTGTTCGTCTATGACGGCGAGCTGGAGGTCGTTGTACTGTACGGCTTCGGAAAAAAGCGCGTGCGTACCGATCACGATGTCGATATTGCCCGCTTTAAGCTGTTTTAACAATTCCGCTCTGCCGCCCGCTTTTACGTTTCCGGTGAGAAATGCGACACGTATGCCGAGCGGCGCGAGCATGTGCGAAGCGTTTTCCGCGTGCTGCCTGGCGAGCAGTTCCGTCGGAGCCATAAACGCACACTGTCCTTTCCAGCTGATGACGCGAAGACATGCGAAAAAAGCGGCGAGCGTTTTGCCCGATCCGACGTCTCCCTGCAAAAGCCGCGCCATCGTAAACACCGGAGGCCGCTCGTTTTCCGCGCGTTCCGCCGGAGCTTTTTTTTCATCGTTTGCGACGAGTTCGCGCTCCCGATAACCCCTGTCGAGATCGTCGTCCATTTCCATGATGACGTTCATCTGATCGAACGTGAGGCGGAACGGGAGGCGATCGTAAAGCGCTCTTTGGAGCGGAGAAAGCGAATCGATGAATATCTGCCGTGTCGCGTCGTATATGCCGCCGTCTGCACCGTCGTGCGCTCCGATTTCGGGAGCGATGCTGCCTGCGGATATTCCGTCCGCCGCGCCGCTTTCATCCGTGCCGGCGGAAGGGCTTTTTCCGCTTCCGCTTTTCACACCGCACTCTTCCGTATTTTCAAACGGAGAGAGCGAAAGCGATGCATCGGGGACTGCGCCCCTGTGTTCCCACGCGCGTTTTGCTATGACGCATTGAAAATGAAAGAGTTCTTCGTAGATGAGCGTTTGCCGCGCTTCTTCGGCCTGCAAAAGGCTTTCGGGCGCGTGTACCGCCCGGATCGCATCGCGCTTTGAAAGGAGTTTGTGCTTTTCCATGATGTAATCGGGCAGTTCGTTTTCGATTCCCGCGCTGTATTCGCGGAGAGCGGCGAGGATCGTTTTCCGCACGTTTTTTTGATTGAGTCCTTCGGTGAGCGGATAGACGGGGAGGACGCGGGAGTCGGGAAGCGCCGTCTTTTCATAATCGGAAAGATCGCCGCTTTCGCTCAATTTAATAATTTCGAATGAAGTGCTTTGGAGTTTACCGTATTTTATATCGAAAGCGCCCGTTACGGATATGATCGCTCCGACGGGAAACTGTTTTTCCAAAAACGGTCGATTGAACGCGACGAGTTCCGCTTCCGCCTCTCCGTCGGAGATGATGAGCTTCAGCGTTTTCATCCTGCCGTAGCCGAACCATTCGTGGGAAACGACAAGGGCGGCGCAGTGCACTTTCGATGAGCGGAATGCGGAAAGCGGTATACGCTTCGTGCGGTCGTCGTATTGTTTCGGATACAACGTAAGCAAATCGGCTACGGAAAACACGTTGAGCTTTGCGAACAGTTTTGCTGCCGCCGGCCCGACGCCCGGGAGAGTCGTTATCGAATTGCGTATATCGCCGAGTTTCATTATTTAAAACGGCAGCTGCTGTACGATTTTTATAAGCCATTTGAAAAGGTAATGGCCGCCCGCCAAAACACCGATGAGCGCGGCGATCGTGATGCCGAGAGAGGTTTTATAGCCGACGAATTTATTTCCCGTAAATATGCGGGAGATGCGGTGTACAAAGGGTTCGAGCGCGTAATCGAGCTGCGACCAAAGCGAGCCGTAATAGTTCGCCCGCTTTTGCGAAAGGATGACGATAAATCTGATGATGAGCAAAACGAGCAAAAACAATGCGAGCGAATTGACGATAGACCAGGCCATACCGATAATGATCGCGAGAACGGCACCGAGGTACAGACGTCCGGTCATCAAAATATTTTGGAGAATATAGGAAATCGCGTACAAAAGTCCGATCGAAACCGCGGGGGAAAAATCGAGCGAGCCGATCTGCATCCACCTCGTGCCGCGGAATATATTTAAAAACGGATCGCACAGCGCCGACAAAATCCTGCCGGGTGCCGAATACTGTGCGCCCGGAATCCACGTGAGTATTATCCGTATAAAACATAAAAACGAATAGATATTGATGAGCCGTATAAGCGTCGCGATAACATACCTTACCATGTGCATCCTCTTAGGGCATCTCGAAAAACTCACCTTTAGCGATTTTTTCGAGATGCTGACGAGTTGTAACTCGCTGTATTATCGCGAGTTACAACATCGCATTTTCAAAGTTACCTCTAAAAACTGCAGTTTTTAGAGGGTACTCTTACAATATTCATGCAGTCCACACGTCTTTGACGAAGGGCAGCTCTTTCAATTCGGCGATAAGGGCGGGGTCAGACGATACGGTGAGCTGCGAATTCGCTTTGACGATGTACGGGCCTTTGCCGGTATCTATATGAAAATATACAAAACATTGACCCGATTTGCCAAATAAAAAATCTTTCAGAGGGTTGATTTCTCGGGCATCCGCAAAACCGTCTTCGACGGCGATGTGCACTTCGCTTACCGCGCGCGCTTCCAGAGATGCGGGATCTTCAAGCGAATCGACGATAAAGGATGCCGCGTCGTTATTCACATCGACTTTGCCGCGGAACGCATAGATGCCGTCTTCGAAAATCCGCGATTTTATCGTTTCCCACGTGCGCGGAAATATCGTGATGTCGATCGCGCCTCCGTAATCCTGCAGCTTTGCAAAGGCCATTTCGTCGCCTTTTTTCGTACGGATAGTCCGCACATCGGTGAGCATGCCGAGCGCGACGTGTTCCCGCCCGGAGTTCCGCGTTTGCCACGAAGACGCTCCGTTTGCGATGCGGGCGGCTTTTATAGCCTGCGCGTCTTTCGCTTCCCGTTCGATATTTTGCGAATTGAGCGTCACCGCGTTTTTTACCGCGGTTTTATAATCGTCGAGCGGATGACCGCTGACGTAGCTTCCGATGAGCTGCTTTTCTTCGTTGAGCTTTTCGGTCTTCGACATGTCTTCGACTTTTTCGAATACGAAATCGGCGAAGACTTTTTCGTCGGTACTGCCGAATAAATCTTCCTGTCCGTTCGCTGCATCTTCTTTTTTCGCTTCCGCGTACGCTACGGCGTTTTCGAGATTTTTCAACAGCGTAGGCCTGTTTTGATCGAGTTTGTCGAAGGCGCCCGTTTTGATGAGCGCTTCGAGTGCGCGCTTGTTGACCGTGCGCAGATCGACGCGGTCGAGAAAATCGATAAAGTTTTTATACGCTCCGTTTTTGTTTCGTTCATCGACGATACACTGTGCCGCGGCTTCACCCATACCTTTGATGCCTTTCAGTCCGAATACGATATGAGCGTCGACGACGTCGAACACGATATCGGAACGGTTGACATCGGGTGCATCGACCGCAATGCCCATGTGCCGCGCTTCTTCGATGTATTCGGGCAGCTTATCGGTCGATGTGATTTCGTTCGTTAAATTCGCCGCCATGAATTCCGCGGGATAGTGGCACTTGAGCCAGCCCGTGCGGTATGCGACGACCGAATACGCGGCCGCATGCGATTTGTTAAAACCGTAGCCGGCGAAGGGTACCATGATTTCGAATATGCGATCGGCCTTTTGTTCGGAAAATCCGTTTTTGACGGCGCCTGCGATGAATTTTTCTTTTTGCGCCATGAGGACGTCTTTTTTCTTTTTACCCATAGCACGGCGCAGCATGTCCGCCTGTCCGAGCGTAAAGCCCGCGATCCGCTGCGCAACCTGCATGACCTGTTCCTGATACACCATGACGCCGTAGGTTTCTTCGAGGATGTCTTTCAGGCAGTCGTCGGGATAGGTGATCGTTTCCGGATGAAAGCGGCCTTGGATAAACTGCGGGATAAACTGCATGGGACCCGGCCGGTAGAGCGCGTTCAATGCGACGAGGTCTTCGAGTTTTGTCGGCTGCGCTTGACGCAAAACCTTTTGCATGCCCGGCGATTCGAATTGAAAGATCGCCGCGGTATCGCCCCGCTGAAAGAGCTCGTAGGTTTTTTTATCGGCTTCATCGACGCTTTCCGTGCGGAACTCGCTCTCTCCGGGGTTTCGATGCTTGTTGATGATCGTCTCGGCGTAGCGGATAAGCGAAAGCGTTTTTAATCCGAGGTAATCCATTTTGACCAAGCCGCACGGTTCGATGATGTCCATCGTATACTGCACGCCGACTTCGCCCGTTTTCGGATCTTTGAAAACCGGCGCCCAGTCGGGAAGCGGCGTCAGCGAAATCACCATGCCCGATGCGTGAAGACTCGTGTTGCGGTTCATATTTTCAAGTTTAAAACACAGTTCGAAAAGCTTTTCGTAGCGCGGATCGTCTTTGAATCGGATGAGCTGCCCGTTTTCGGGATGGCTTTCATCGGGAGGCGTGAACGCGTCTTTTAAGCGGAACTTGGGATTATTCGGAATGCACTTCGTAAGCGCCGTCACTTCCGCGAGCGGAACGCCGAGTACGCGCCCGACGTCTTTGATGACGGCTTTCGCTTTCAGCGTACCGAAAGTGACGATGTGTCCGACTTGCGGATCTCCGTAAACTTCCCGCGTGTGCCGGATGACTTCCTGCCGAAAATCGTAATCCATGTCCACGTCGAAGTCCGGCATCGAAATGCGTTCGGGATTTAAAAAACGCTCGAACAGCAGCTTGAATCGGAACGGATCGATGTCGGTGATTTCCATCGCGTATGCGACGAGAGAGCCGGCGCCCGAACCGCGTCCCGGCCCGATCGGAATATTGTTTTTTTTCGACCAGTTGATGAATTCCCACACGACGAGAAAGTAGCCCGAAAAACCCATTTTAAAGATGATGGAAAGTTCGTGTTCGGCGCGTTCGGTCATCTCGGGCGTTATCGTTTTATAGCGTTTTCGCAAACCCGTTTCGACTAAGTGGCGCACGTATTCGTCTTCGCTTTTAAACGGTTCGGGAATATGCACGTGCGGCAGGCAGGTGCGAAGTTCGGCCGTATCGTATTGGTGGATCGTCAGATTGCACATATCGGCGATTTTGAGCGTGTTCGCCATGAGTTCGGGGTAATCCGGAAAAAGGGAGCGCATTTCCCCTTCGCTTTTAAAATACCACTCGGCTCTGCCGTCTCCCATCGTCTGGTGCGGTTCGGAAAGCTTTGTTTGAAAGCCGATGCAGCGCAGCACGTCCTGCGCTTCGGCGTCTTCTTTCATACAATAGTGTACGTCGTTCGTCAGCACCGCCGGTATATTGAGCTTTTTTGCGAGCGCGATAAGGCGCGGGGCGACGCGCTTTTGCTCTTCGACCCCGTGATCCTGCACTTCGATATAATAGCGGTCGGGGCCGAAAAGTTCGGCATAGCGCCTTGCGACTTCTTCCGCATGCGCTTCGTCTCCGTGGAGCAGCGCCTGCGGCACTTCGCCCTGCAGACAGGCCGACAGACAGATAAGTCCTTCGTGATATTTTTCGAGCAGTTTGAAATCGATACGCGGTTTATAATAAAAGCCTTCCGTGTAGGCGATGCTTGAAAGCCACGACATATTGCGGTAGCCTTTTTCGTTTTCGCACAGCAAAATAAGGTGATAGTATTTTCCGCCGTAGCGTGTCTTTTCCTGCGTACGGCAGTCGTTTTCAGCGACGTAGAATTCTTCGCCGACGATCGGATTGATGCCGTTCGTATGGCAGAGCTTTTCGAAATTGAGTACGCCGAACATATTGCCGTGATCGGTGAGCGCGAGCGCTTTCATATTCAGTTCTTTTGCACGCTTTACGAGCGATTCTATCTTTGCCGCGCCGTCGAGCAGCGAATAATCGGAGTGCACGTGAAGATGCACGAACTGCGAAGGGGGAGTGCCTTCCGGCGCTTCGGGGAATTTGGGATAATCTGCCATATCGTCAGTATAGATGATTTCCCCCGTAAGGGAAAGTGTACGGACAATCTTTTGTACGGACAATCTTTGTAGAAAACGCTTGTTCGGTATCGAGCTGTAATGCGATTTTTATGACGTTTTTCCGCAAAATCTTTTCCGCAAAACCCGCGTAAAAATGCAAAACGTCGACGATTATAAGGTGAAGTCGAAATCGACGCACGGAGAAACTCTATGAAAAAAATAACGATCGCGTGTTTTTTACCGCTCTTTTTGTTCGGCGCGGGCTGCGCGGTGTCCGCCGAAGGTGCGAAGGAAAGAGAACGGGAAGAGGGCGTCCGGACGATCCGCATCGTAAACTGGAACGTACAGACCTTTTTCGATGCGAACACGGACGGATGTGAATACGCCGAATTCAAATCGCCGAAATCGAAGTGGGGAAGGGACGAATATACCGCCCGGCTCGGCCGTCTCTGCGGTGCGATTAAAAACCTCAACGCGGACGTATACGTTTTCGAAGAAATCGAAAACGAAGGCGTTGTGTACGATATCGCAAATATGCTCGCAGGCGGCGCGTGGGATGCTAAAAAAAATTGGAGCTATGTATGTTTTGCAAAGGCGCACGGCGACGCGCTCGGATGTGCCGTGCTTTCCCGCTGGCCGCTTCACGCGATGACCGTTCATACCCTCGATATCCGCACTCATGCGAAACAACCGCGCATGCGTCCCGTCATCTGTGTGTCCGTGCTGCAAGGCTCCCGCTCTCTTACGCTCTGTGTCAATCACTGGAAGTCGAAATTGGGAGGAGAAAAAGAAAGCGCTCTGTGGCGGAGCTGGCAGGAATCCGTCCTTGCCCGATTGCTGCTTGAGACGAACGGAAGCGCCGCTGTTGCCTGCGGAGACTTCAATCGCGATATCGGCGAGTTTTCGAAGGGGGGCGAAGGGGACGCTGTCGTTTTGTATGGGGCGGGTTTCGGTACCGTATCGGAAGCGCTTGTCAAATCGCCGTGGCTTTCGGAAAATGCGTGCGGGATGTACAGCTATTATTACGACGGAAAAGGGGAGCGCATCGATCATTTTTTTACGGCGGGACAAGCTAAAGTCCTTTCATTTGCGGCGGAAACGGACGGACCGTGGGCGGACGAAGAAGGCATCCCGGTTCGGTATGCGATGTACACGGGAAAGGGCTATTCCGACCACTTGCCCATTGCAGCGAGCATACGCTATTGATTCTATTGTTCGTAGCTCGGTTTCGCCCTGTTTGCGATACGCGTGGGCAAATCGGCGACGGGTGCGCCGCCCGTATTTTGTACTTCGTCCCTGAGGTACGGAACGATGATCTGCTCTTTAATAATTTCCCAATCGGCGGGCAGCTTTTCCGGTACGCCGAGCATATCGGTCGGCGGCGTATTTGTCAAAAGCATCGTTTTATACAGCGGAAGGATGTGTTCGTTCACTTCTTTGATCGAAGAAAAACCGCCTGCGATACCGAATTGGTGTATGTCGAGGTTTTGTTTCGCTTTGCGTTCAAGTATGGCACGCTGGGTTTCCGCACTCAAAAACCATACAATAAAATCGTATGCGGCGTTCGGGTGTTTTGCGCCCTTAGGAATTCCGAGCGTGACGAAGGAATCTTCGATCGGTATTTTGTTTCCGTCGTAGATCCAACGGTAGTCGAGCATTTCGGATTGTTCGGGCGTGAGACTGAACAGCGCATCGCTCGTGATGTATGCGAACAACGTGCGCCCGGACGTAACGCGCTTGAAATTCGGTACGGACAGGTATTTATACGTGAAATCCCGTTCCGCTTCCGAAGAAGTGTTTACGGTTTTCGACCAGTTTTTGAGGTAGGCGATTGCGTCGGAAAGTTTATCGGCGTTCCACGTAAACGACGATTTATACTCGCGGAACTGCGCGCCTTTCGCTTTCGCCGTAAAATAAAGAAAGCTGTTGCCCGCCTGAGGGGCGAATCCGATGCGCGTATAGGCGCCGTTTTTTTGCCGTACGTTGAATGCGGCTCCCGCCGCTTTTATCTGTTCGATCGACAGCGTGTAATTGTCTTCGACCGCCGCCGCGTTTTCCCGAGAAAAGATGACGGCCGGCAGATTGAAGCTCACCGGCAGCAGGTAGTACGACTGTCTTATCTTTCCCGCTTCAAGCAGCTGGGGATAGAAAATCGACAGTGTTATACCGTTCCCGTCGAATATCGTATCGATTGATCTGAAAAAACGGCTCGTTTTATCGGTGCGGAGCCAGGGACCGACGGCGATGTCGGGAGGATTTTTTTCCGCTTTCGATGCGATCGCTTCCGAGGGATTTTTTTTATAGACGAGGATCACTTTTTTTTTGCTGTGCGTATCGTTGAAAAGTTCTCCATATTCGGTAAATTCGGGGATATTTGTCCATATCGTGATGAGCGTTTCGCGCTTGAGTGAACAGCCTGCAAAAAATATTGTAAATAAAAAAAGAGCGCAAAGGCAGCACAGGATTTTTTTACACGCCTGCGCCGTACAGTTGCCGACAGTTCTCGTACGGGATGAAGCGTATGGCAGCGGTTGGAAAAAGAACGATGCAACGGTGCTTGTTGCGGAAAGTTCGCTGCACGATGAAGCGGTGTTTCGTTCCGTCGGCTGTGCGCGGGCGGCGGTCGATTCAGAGGGCACGGTACATCTCGTCGGCTGCGGCGTATATGTCGGCATACACCGATTCGATTTTATCTTCGTCTATGCTGCTGAATGCGACGCGGAGTGTCCGGTCGTCGATCGATATCGTGCCGATGCCTTTTTCGGAAAGCAATTTTTTGCGCAGATTTTCCGCATCGATCCCGTTGAGGCGGAAGCTCATAAAATAGCCCGAATTGAACGGCAGTGCTTCGATCGCGCCCGACTCGTGAGTATCGACAAAGCTTCTTACGGCGCGATAGCGCGCTTCGAGAATTTTTCGGAATGCGATTTTTTGTACCTCGTTTTCGGGGTCGCTATAGGAGTGCATGAGCAGCGACTGCGAAGGAGTTGCACTGCACGAAACGGATGAACGTATGACACCCATGAGTTTTTTGATGAGCGCATCGTAGTGTTCGTCGCTGAAATTTTTTGAAGCGAAGGTGACGAAGCCGCAGCGGAATCCCCACGCGAAGTCTTCTTTTGTCGGTCCATCGATTTTTACGGCGAGCACGTTTTCGTGGATGTCGGCAATGTGAGCAAAGAGCGATTGCGCTTCGATGTCGTCTTCATAGTTGAGACCGAAGTACGCGTCGTCGCATAAAATTAATAATTTTGTGCCGCCGGAAGCCGCCTCTCGTATGATGCGGCAGAGTTCGGCAACTTCGTTTTTCGTCGGACTGTAGCCCGACGGATTTTGCGGGAAGTTGAACAGGAGTCGTACCGAACCGTAAGAAGCCGCTTCTTTTTTGACTGCGTTTTCGAGTGAGACCGTGTCGATTTTGCCGCCGTCAAAGAAATTGAATGGGTGCAGTTCCGCTCCCCGTCTCGCTTCTACTATGAGCGCATAATTGTCCCACGACGGATCCGGCGCAAGAAGCGGTTTCGTCTTGTCTATAAAGAGATCTGCGATATAGGAAAGACCTGCGGTAAGACCGGGTACGACGACGGGCAGAGATGTTTTTTTCGTTTTTAAAAGCGGATTTTTGTCGATTATCTGTTTTTGCCAAATCGTGCGGAACTCTTTTTGCCCTGCCGTCGGCGCGTATGCGACAAGAGAACGGGCGTCGAAGGACGGAACGCTTTTTTGAATCGACGGAAGAATCGCCGGCGTTCCGTTAATGATCGTCATGCCGATCGTTCCGTTCGCTTTGGACGCCCCCTTTTTCGCTTCTTCGCTCTGCGCGATTATCCCTTTCGGAAAATACATCCGCGAGCCTTCGTCCGAAAGCAACTTTCCCGCAACGGTGTCTTTTAAGCATTCGTTTAATTCTTGTGCTAAAGGGTTCAACATGATAAAATAGATTATTCTGAAATACGGTGAGATTGTCAATTATAACAATGCAATGCATGCAGGCTTGAGGTTGTGAGATGGAAAAATACAGTGCGGGCGGAGAGGAACTTGCAGCATGCCGCACACTGATCGAAGCATGTCGTACTGAAGCGCATAAACGTCTTATCGGTCAGGATGTCTTGTTTGACGGTATCATGACGGCGTTTATCGCGGGCGGACACGTGCTGCTCGAAGGCGTGCCGGGTCTTGCAAAGACGCTTGCCGTCAAAACCTTTGCGCAAATTTCGGGGCTCGATTTTAAACGCATTCAATTTACGCCCGATCTGCTTCCCGCCGATGTTTCGGGCACGCTTATCTATGAGCAGGGAAAGGGAACATTTTCCGTGCGCAAGGGGCCGGTGTTTGCGAACGTCGTACTCGCCGACGAGATAAACCGTGCAAGCGCGAAAGTCCAGTCCGCCATGCTCGAAGCGATGGAAGAGCGGCAGGTGACGATCGGTGAAACGTCGTATGCGCTGCCGGAGCCTTTTTTCGTGCTTGCGACGCAAAATCCGATCGAGCAGGAAGGCACGTACAATTTGCCCGAAGCGGAACTCGACCGTTTTTTGCTGAAGATCGTCGTGCCCTATCCGAAAGCCGAAGAGGAGTTCGCCGTCGTAAAGACGGGGGGAGCGGCAGCTTCCGTTCCGGTACGCAGGATTTTGACTTCGAGCGATATCTCCCTGCTTCGAAAATTGCTTTCGAAAATCGTGTGCGACGATGCGCTTATCGAATATATCGTTTCGCTTACAGCGGTAACGCGCCCCGATCCCGATAAAAAAGCGTCCGTACACGACATTACTCGCTATATCGCTTTCGGCGCTTCTCCGCGTGCGGGCATCGCGCTTTTACAGTGTGCGAAAGCGGCAGCTCTCTTTCAAGGGCGATCGTTTGTGCTGCCCGAAGACGTCAAGCTTGCGGCTCCCGCTGTCATGCGTCACCGCCTTGTGCTCTCTTACGAAGCCGCCGCGGATTCCGTCACCGCCGATGAAATCATTTCCCGAATCCTCGATTTCGTGCCGGTTCCCTAGCGATGAAACACCTGCTCGCCGTCAACAGGGAAACGCTCGCGAAACAGGCGGCTCTGCTCCGTCTCACCGCCGCGTCTCTCGCCGACAGTTTTAAAACGGGTTCTTTCCGTTCTCTCTTCCGCGGGCAGGGCATCGAATTCAGCGGCGTGCGCGAATACCTTCGCGGCGACGACGTGCGTGCCATCGATTGGAACGTCACCGCGCGCATGGGAAAGCCCTATGTAAAGCTTTTCGAAGAAGAGCGCGAGCTCCAGATCTTTATCGTCGTAGATCGTTCGTTTTCGATGTTTAGCGGTACGGGAAAAAGAACGCGTTACCGCACGGCAGCCGAAGCGGCAGCCCTCATCGCGATGGCGGCCGAGATAAATGCGAGCAGCATCGGCGCCGTTTTTTTCGACGGCGACATACAATTTTCATGCGCGCCCGAAAGCGGACGAAAGCGAACGATGCTTTTGCTTGCGCGCCTCGATGAAGTCGATGAATACGGCACTGCCGGTTCGGCTCTGGAAAGCGCGCTTACGGGTGCGGGAAAATTATTAAAAAAGCGGTCGCTCGTCTTTGTCTTTTCCGACTTCCGGACGGTCGGATGGATTACTTCCCTCGCTTCTCTCGCACAAAAAAACGATGTCGTTGCGGTGCGCATTGTCGACGAAATCGACAACGAACTTCCGGAAATCGGAACGGTGCCCTTTATCGACAGCGAAACGGCTGTGCGCCTCGTACTGCCGTCTTCGTCATCATCCTTTCGAAACGCATGGAGAAGCGACAATCGCCGCCGCTTTATGCATTGGCAGGAATCGTGCATCCGCCACGGAGCCGTACCGCTTGCGCTTTCAACCGACGACGAGATCGCCCGCGTCCTTTCGAATTTCTTTTCGTACAAGGGGCGGGGACAATGAAAAAATTATTAATTTTTTTATGCATTGCGATAAGCGCACATGCCGTCGGTTTTGCCGAAGACGATACGACTCAGATAGTCATGCCGAAAACGATCTATGTCGGCGATACGGCCGAACTGCGCTGTACGTTCCGTTCCGCCGTCGATTTTTTTGCCGATATGGGCGACGCTGTCCTTTCCCGTGAACTTGCGTTGAAGTCGCTTCCCTTTCAAACCGATACCGACGATTATACGATATTGAATGCGTCGCTCGAACGGAACGGTCTCCTCTATACGTTTCGTCTTGTCTTTATCCCGTGGAATACCGGTGCGATCGATTTTCCGATGTTCGATATTTCCGCCGCCGTATACGGAGGTGCGGCAGCTCCCTTTATCATCAAAGGGCTGCGTGTCGAAGTTTCGTCGATCCTGCAGGACAAGGACGACGCGCAGCTCCGCGCAAGCATGGGACCGCTTTTGCTTCCCGGAACGATGTACGCGCTCTACATCGCGGCAGTCCTTTCGATCATTCTGTTGATCGCATTGATCAACCTCATCGTAAAATGGCAGTCCGTGTGCGAAGCCTATGCGACGCGGAAACTGCTTCGCGCGTATGCGAAAAACGCAAAAGAATCGTACCGACGGTTGAAGCGGCTCGAGCGGGCGGGGAATAAAATAGACGATGCGGAATTTTGCACGGAACTGCAGCAGCTTATCAGGCGCTATCTCGATTTCCGCTTCGGCTATCGATTCAGCGCCGTGTCGAGTTCCGCGATTATGGATACCTTTGAAAAGATTACGGCCGGCACGATGTCGGAAAAAAGCCAATCGGGCGCTATGTCGCTTGCGGCGGTTTTGCGGCGTACCGATTACGTGCGCTACGCCCGCGATTCGATCGATTCGAAAAAGGAGCCTGCAGAGCAGTTTGCGGCGGATCTCAAAACGGATGAACGCGCATCTCTTATCAGGATCGTGCGCGACGCCGTCGAACGCTTTGAAGGTGCCGCCCGTCGGGATTGAAATGCGGTATGGATTTCGGAAAAGGAATAAAATGAACGGTATAAAATTAATAAATTTGATTTCGAATTTTATTAAAATCGAATTGATGAACAATCTCGTCGCAGACTCGCAGCGAAGCTTCAAGCGGCAGCGGAGTATTGAACGCTCCGCACGAATAAGCGATCGGTTTTTCGGGAGCGCTTCCTATGCCTGATTTTCGAAATCCTGCGGCGTTTTTTTTGCTCCTGCTCGTTCCCTTTCTTTTTATATTGAGAGCATGCGGCTTGTTTACACGCATGGCGTTTCCGGCAACGCTTTCGGATTGGGGCGGCAAAACCTTCGAATGGAAAGGCAGACTGCGCAGCGCCGCATCTTTTATTTCCCGCATCTTTATCATAGCGGCCTTTGCGCTCACGGTTGCCGCCCTTGCCGATCCCGTCGTTTATTATCAGGAGCGGGTGTATACGTCCCGCGGTGCCGACGTCCTCTTTGTCGTAGACACGAGTCCGTCGATGGCGGTAAAGGATATCGCAAATATGACGAGGCTCGATGCTGCGCGCAGAGCGATACGTACGCTCTCTTCGGAAACGGGCGGCATGTCCTTCGGCCTTGTCGCGATGGCGACTGAAGCTGCGCTCGTCGTACCGCCGACAACCGACCGTGCCGTATTTTTTTCGCGGCTCGACTCTCTTGCGATCGGGAACCTCGGCGACGGAAGTGCGATCGGTACGGGATTGAGCACGGCGGTCTATCACCTTTGCTCTTCGGCTTCTCCGAAAAAATGCATTGTTCTCGTTACCGACGGTGAAAACAATGCCGGTTCGATCCATCCCGAAACGGCCGCCGAACTCGCGAAAAAAAATCGCATTGCCGTCTATGCGCTCGGCATCGGTACGAAGGGAGCGGTTCCGCTCGATTACGTCGATCCGAAAACGGGGCGCGTGTATTCCGGTTATCTGCAATCCGATTTCGATCCGGTACCGCTCGAACGCATCGCCTCCCTTTCCGGCGGAAAATATTACGGCGTGCAGACGACCGGCGATTTGGCAAACGTGCTTTCGTCGATCGGCCGGGAAGTGAGCGTTGTGCAGACGTATCATTTGCGCACCGAAAGTACACGATATTACGACAGATTGATCGTCGCGGCGGTAATCTTATTCGCGCTTGCCCTGTTTATACGCAGGCTTTATCTGCAGGAGCTGATTTGATATGATGATTTCCTGTGAACGTCCCTACGCTTTTTACGGCTTTATATTGATTATTCCGGCTCTCGTCGCCGCATTTCACAGATATCGCGGGATCATTGCGTATTCGAAGCGGACAGCCGTCATCGATACGAATCTTCCGGAATCGAAACGTATGCGCAATCTTTCGCGTACGCTCATCGTGCGGACACTGTTCCGCTGCTTTGCATGGATTATGCTGGTCTTCGCGTATGCGGGATTTTCGTGGGGTACTTATGAAGTGCCCGTACAGAAAAGCGGGAGCGCCGTTTCGTTCGTATTCGATATTTCATACAGCATGACTGCCGACGATGCGCCCGGCGGATTGATGCGGCTCAAAGCGGCGTCGCGCTATGCGGATATGCTTTTGTCGCACATGGACGGTGTGTCCGTTTCCGTCGTTTTGGCAAAAGGCGACGGCGTCATCGTCGTTCCGCTTACGGAAGATACGGCGATCGTGCGCTCGCTTTTGGAAACGCTTTCGCCGAATCTTATGAGCGCCGCCGGCACATCGCTCGGCAAGGGCATCGAAGCTGCGCTCCGTTCGTTTCCGTCCGATTCGGCGCAGGCGGAGCGCATTTGGGTTTTTTCCGACGGAGACGAAACCGACGGGCAGCTCGCCGCCTCTCTCGAAACTTGCGTAAAAGAAGGCGTACACGTTTCGCTTATCGGATTCGGAACGGAACGGGAAGTCGAGATAAGTGCCGGTGACGGGAAGACGAAAGTGATGACGGCTCTTCGTTCGGAGCAGATGAAAAAAGCGGTCGAGCAGGCTTCTCACTATGCCGCGCGCTATAATTATTCCGCTGCGGCGCGGTACATCGATGCGACCGAAGCGGGTTCGGCGCTCGAATTGTTAAAACCGCTCAAAAGCGAAACCGCGCTTACCGTTTCGTACGAAGTAAAACCCGTCGAGCGGTATACGCTGTTTTTGATTTTAGCGATAGCGGCGTTCGTGCTCAGTTTCGCCGTCTCGGAATTCGATATGGAAAATTACCGGAGGCTCTTTCACAAAAATCGGGTGGCCGCCGTTTTGCTATGCGTTTCGGCGCTTTTATTTTCGTCGTGCACCGCTCGAATCGCAAACACGCAGGAGACGGCGGCGAGTTCGTGGGCGTGGTACCGGAAAAATTATCGGAGCGCGATCGCGGGTTTTTTGCGGGTCGAAGAAAGGGCGGCCGAAAACGGAGACGCGCTTTCCTCACAGTACGCCGAGTACAATCTTGCGGCTACCTATATCATGCAGGCTGAATATGCGGCTTCTCTTTCGTGTTTGAAAAACATCGACCTCTCTTCGCCTGCGCACGTGCGTTTTGCAGCCTGTTACAATAGGGGGATCATCGCGTACCGGGGCGGTGATTACACGGAAGCCGTCGCATGCTTTCGGGAAGCGCTGAAGATCGACGGCACGAAGACGGCGGCGAAAGAAAACCTTGAAATCGCGCGCAGACAGCAGACCGTCAAAGAAGCGCACGAAAAGGAAACGGAATCGGTGCCGCTTGCGGAGGATACGGATGCGATCAGTGCCGTCGAAAGTGCTATATACCAGCGGATACGGGAGAACGATCAAAAACAATGGAAAAACAGCGAACGGACGGCGGAATCGAATTCTTCCGTCGATTATTGATTTTATTGCCGACTCGGATGAAAAACGAAATGATCGGAGCACTTCGACTTTTGAAAAATGCGGAATCTGCAATGCTCCTTCGAACACCGGGTAAAACGGTTTTTGCGATATTGTTTTTATTGATTTCGCTCGGCAAGGGAACGCTGTATGCCCTGTTGCCGTCCGATTTGCAAAAACTCCGCGTAACGCCTCCCGTCGGCGCGCTGTATTCGGGAACGGAATATATGTTTTCTCTCATCATACCCGATGTAAAACCCTCCGACGTTCAAGCCGACAGTCCCGTAATGCCGCCCGGCGTCAGCGTCGTATCGATGCGGAAGACGGATTATACCGAGAGCGGTATGCAGTCCGGTACCGAAATCGATATTCGGCTTTCGTTCCGGGATGCACGCATCTATACCCTTCCGCCGCTCCGCGTGCGCATCAAAGGGCGTCCCTATGATATTCCTTTTTCCGATGTCAATATCGAACGGGATCCCGCATCGACTTTTCCTCGCTTGATTATTAAATTCGAAAACGGAACGGAGCTCGCGGACGGCGCGGCGAACGATGAACCGCTGTTTACCCTGCCTGCAGGTGAAAAAATTTTATTTACGCTGTACGTGCAGTACGTCGTACAGGCGATACGTTTTTCGTGGGCGGCTCCGAAAAATGCGCTTTTGACGGAGTTGTGGCGCTATGAGATCGCCGAAGGTGCTCCGCGCGCGTCGCTTTTTACGGCCGATCCGATCCCCGTCGCTCTCTTCGAGTGGCAACCTCTCGTCAGCGGGAATGCGCCCATCCCCGACATGGAGCTTACCGTAAGCACATACAGCGGTGCCCGCGTAAAGCTTTCGCCGCCTCCGGCGTCGATCCGCGTCGTACCCTCATTTTCCTCTCCTTCCGATCAGAGCGACAGCAACGAAAGCTATTTTTCTTATGCTTTTTCGGAAGTCGGCAATTCCGAAAGCGAACATACGGTACGCGCCGTTTCCGAATCCGATTGCGAGACGCTTGCGATGCTGCGGAGCGCCGAGAGGCACGCTTTTTTTCCGTGGAAAGCGGTATCCGCCAGGCGTGCATTTGAGGCAAAGCTCGGCATCGCAGCCGGTAAAGCCGAACCGAGCGTTGTCGCGTGCATATTTTTCGCATCCGGTACGTTCGCGCTCGTGATTTTATGTGCTATATTGTTTGCGTTGAAAAAACGCACGGGAGCATATACGGTTTTAGGCTGCGCCCTCATCGTTTTCACGTTTGCCGTTGCGTCGACGATACGTGTTTCACAGACATACGGTATTTTTAAAGGCGGCGAAATACGGTTCGTACCCGACGACTCGTCGGGCTTGGTTTCTCCGATCGCGAGTGGCGAGCGTGTCCGCGTTGAAGAGGCTGCCGGCAAATGGGTATATATTCAATACGGTACGGCGGGCGGCTGGACTGCGTCGTCGTCGGTTGCCGTCATACGGTAAGAATTAATAATTAATAAGTAATAATTAAAATTAATAATCGGTAATGCGGAGGAACTATGGATTTCGGTGCGGTACTCGATGAGTGGGATACATTGCAAAAAAAAGCGAAGGTTAGGGAGCATGGAAGAAATCCCGTTTCAGGCAAGAAAGCGAACGCGCCTGAAAAAGGTAAAGAGAGGTCTGATTGTTCCGAAGAGAAAAACGCTTTTACGAAGCGGATAAATCCCGAGGAAGCGTGGCTCCGCCGCTACGGCGTCGTCGATAAAGATAAAATCGCAGCCGAAGAAGCAGAGCGCAATCGCACACGCTCTCGACTTTATGTAAAAAATCTCCCGATCGAAGCGCGTATCGATTTGCACGGACTCACGCGGGAGGAAGCGCGGAGCAGACTTACGATTTTTGTCGGTGACTGCGCAAAACGCGGACTTCGCAAAATCCTCATCGTGCACGGAAAGGGAATCCACACGACGGGAAGCGATCCGGTGCTCGGAGAAGAGGTGAGAAAATTTATCGAACAGGATAGACGTTGCGGCCGTTCCGGTCATCCCGACCGGCGCATGGGCGGCAGCGGCGCTACGTGGGTATTTTTGAAAAATTAAATCGAGGTACCCTAAAAACCGATGAAGTTTTTAGCGGCAGTCTTTACTGATACGGAGGCATATATGCAATACGAAATTTCAAACGGCGTTATTACGATCGCGGCGGTTTTAAAAGGAGCCGAACTCGTATCGCTGAAAAAGGGTGATATCGAATATCTGTGGCAGGCCGATCCCGCCGTATGGAACCGATCGGCTCCGAACCTCTTTCCGTTCGTCGGAAAATTGAACGGCGGGGTTTATCGCTATGAAGGAAAAACATATTGCATGACGCCGCACGGATTTGCGCGCGACGTCGAGTTCGCGCTTTCGAAGCGTACGGACACGTATCTGCAGTTTGCGCTTTCCGATACGGACGAAACGCGGAAAGTCTATCCGTTTCCGTTTTTATTCGAAATCACGTATACGATTACGGGAAGTACGCTGACGCAGACGTGGCGCGTGACGAATACCGGAAAACGGGCGATGTATTTTTCGCTCGGTGCGCATCCGGGTTTTATGTGTCCGGTGCAGGGCGGAAAACTTACCGACTGTTCGATCCGATTTTCCGGTGTAAAAAAAATCGAGAGGATCAGCGCGCACACGATAAATGCCGCGGGTCTTGTCCAGGAGCGGACGGATTCTTTTACGCTTTCCGACGGTACCGTGCGGATTACCGCCGATATGTTTTCGCACGACGCGCTCATCTTTGAAAACAGCGGTATCCGTGCAGTCACATTGCTCGACAAATCGAAAAAAGAATTCGTGCGCGTGGACTTCGACACGGATATTTTCGGCTTGTGGTCGCCGCAGGAAAGGGGCGCTCCGTTTTTATGCATCGAACCGTGGTACGGCCGCTGCGATCGTGCGGGTTTTTCGGGCGAACTGAGCGAACGCGAGTGGGGCAACGAGCTTGCCCCTTCCGCCGTTTTTGAAAAATCGTTTTCGATCACGCTGTTTTAGAATTCCGAACGCGAACGATTTCCGTTCGGAGCGGCTGCATGTTTTTGATCGCCTCTGTATGCGAGCCACGGAAATCAATTTTTACCTAAAAGGTCGGATGTCGAGTTTTTGAAAAGCAAATACTATTACAGTTTTTCGATTTCCGCTTCCGAAAGACCGGTCATAAGGAGGATCTCAGATAGCGGGTACTTGCGTTCAGCCATCAGCTTTGCCGTTTCCCGTGCTTTTTGATAAGCTCCCGTGGCAATACCGTCGCGTCGACCTTGTAAGAGTCCGTCTTTTCTGCCTTTGCGTATTCCCCGCTCAAAACCGATCTTTTCACCCAGCTGTAAACTTTCTCTGCGTAAGTCATCTTCATGAATATTCAACGACATATACCAGCTCCTGAACTTTTCGTTCCGTTTCGCTTTTTCGACAAGCTCATCGATGTGCTGTGTAAAACCGCTCGTCGCCCGTCTTTCGCAAAGATACTCCAACAAAGCGCTCAATTCAGGCTCATCCTCTTTACCG
Organism: Treponema sp. Marseille-Q4523; assembly: GCF_016901105.1. Taxonomy (NCBI): domain Bacteria; kingdom Pseudomonadati; phylum Spirochaetota; class Spirochaetia; order Treponematales; family Treponemataceae; genus Treponema; species Treponema sp. Marseille-Q4523. The sequence goes on from NZ_JAFEVM010000003.1 coordinate 44,822, forward strand.
TAGGCACCCACATTATAAAATACCTTAACGCTTTTGTCATCAAGAAAAAGCGTACCGTCGGCGGTACATACGTTGCGGAATGTATAAACGGGTAAGTCCTCTCCGAAGGGATCCTGCGTACAGATAAAGATGACGTAGCTTTCTTTTAATTCGGCATAACTCTGTCCGCGTAAGAGGTTATCGACATCCATAAGGCTTTGGTAATAACGCGTACGTTTGGGAAGAGAGGGCGGGATCGACGTTTGTATTTCTATATCGAATACGCGCTCTGGGTCTGAGACATAGACGTCGAGGCGTATACCTTTGCTTTCGTAAAAGGGTGCTATCGTTTTTTGCAGGGAGGGATATTCTATTTTACCGACTTTGATGTGCAAAAGACGCTCGATGACACCTTTGCAAATTATTTTGTTTTTCATGACCGTGCCGAACATAAAGTCGTCGGTAAAGGAGAGTTCTTCGACGGGTTTATGGGTATATTCCATAGCTGCACCTTCGGTTATTAAGATAGTGCGGCAAGAGAGCCGCTGACCTATATATCGCCTGCAAAGTGATAAATTACGCGGTTTTTTATAAAAATAAACGGATGTACCGCGAAAGCCGACTGCGATTCCTTTATGAGGATTCCTGCGCGGGGAACTTCGCGCTCCGCGCTCGTTGCAAGGTAGCGCGGGGAACTTCGTTCGATGTACGGCACATGTCGTATCGTGTCTCCGTATGAAATGGAAAACTCAATACCGCCTCATTACCCATTACGCATTACCAATTACAAATTGATAAAGCACATTACCAATTAAAAATTGATTTCCGCTTTCGTGCGGCAGGCACTTGTAACATTTGTCCGAAACGGCTATTTTATAGCTGATGGATCAGGATTTGTATGCGGTGCTCGGAGTTTCGAAAACGGCAAGCACCGATGAAATTAAAAAAGCGTACCGCACACTCGCATTCAAATATCACCCCGACAGAAACCCCGGTGATAAGGGCGCCGAAGAAAAATTCAAAGCGATAAACGCCGCCTACGATGTGCTCGGAGACGAAACGAAGCGCTCGCAGTACGACCGTTTCGGACAGGCGGAATACTCATACGCTCGGCAGCATGATGCGCAGTATGCATACGGATCCTACGCCGATTCTCGCTTCAGCGACGAAGATATGTTTTGGCAATGGTTCGGCAGCAATTACGGAGGCGGACAAAAAGAGGGGCGCCACTATACCTATACGTGGACAAACGAAAAGAGACGTGATACGCGGGAAGCGCTCCGCTCTCAGCTTTATTCAAAATTGGGACAGGCGTTTTTCGGCATAATCGCGAGCAGCATATTCGGCTTTTTCCCGCTGTTCGGGCTCTTATGTCTCTTTATCACGATCAACGGCGTCATCGGTGCGATAAAATCCGCCGTCGCGCTTATTAAATTGGGAAGTCGGAAATAGAACGGAAGAGCCGCAAATCCTCTGCCGCGTAAATCGTGCGGCGGAAAAGCGATCTAGCGTTGGCGGAAGATGATCCGGCCGCGGTTCAAATCGTAAGGTGAAAGTGCGACCTTTACCGTATCGCCCGGCACGATCCTGATATAGTGTTTTCGCATCTTTCCGGACAGCGTCGCCAGGATGAGATGTCCGTTTTGCAATTCGATTCTGAACGTTGTATTGGGAAGCGCTTCTTTTACGACGCCTTCCACTTCGATAGCTTCTTCTTTTGCCACAGTTCCTCCGCTGCGTGACCGAATAAAAAGAGTCCTTAAAGTTAAATTGAACGGCGCTGTTTCAGACGTTCAATTTAACCTTGTTTTTATTTCGATTTGGTCGTATACTCTTCAGTATGTATAAAATTTCCGCGCTTGTCAACACGGCGCGAGGTCAATTGCACGGAGTTCATCGATTATGGATAAAAAATTTCTTGAAAGCATGAAAAAAGATTTGCTCACGCGCCGGCAGACTATCCTTGCCTCACTTGCGGAACAGAGCGACGATATGAAAAAATTGGTAAAGACCGTTGCCGCAGGCGACGTTATAGATGTTGCCTCCGATGCGATCGACCGTACGCTGCTTGATTCGCTCGGCTCTCAGGATGCCGCACGCCTGCAGCTTGTCGATAATGCACTCGACCGCATCCGACAGGGGAAATACGGAAAGTGCGTCAAATGCGGCAAAGACATTCCTCAGCAGCGTTTAAAGGCGTTGCCGTATGCACTTATGTGTGTGACCTGCGCATCCGAAGAAGAACGCAAGCGCCGCTGAACGCGTGACGCTTCGCTCCTGTCCGCCGCTTATTCGTGCGGCGGAGTAATACCCAGGTAATTTGTATTTTTTTTCAAGCGCCGCGATATACCTTGAAGATGTATATGGCGTTCCGCAACGACGTCGCCTATCTCATAGACGGTAAAATCATCACTCTCGTAGAACATCAATCTACAATCAACGCCAACATGCCGCTCCGCTTTTTGCAGTACGCCGCACGTCTCTACGAACTCATCCAAAATCCACGAGACCGCTATCTCCGCAGGTTGAAAAAGATCCCGACGCCGGAGTTCTACGTGTTCTACAACGGAGAAGATGATTATCCTGAAAATACAACGCTCTGTCTTTCCGATGCCTTTATGACGATGCCTAAAAAACCTGCTCTCGAAGTCGTTGTCAGCGTGACGAATATCAATTAATAATAAGGGGAGTGAAATCTTGCATACATGTAAACCGCTGAAAGAGTACACGTTGTTCGTAGAAGCCGTACGAAGACATACGAAACTCAACAGTGAAAACGGCTTTCGGAACGCGATCAAAGAGTGTATACAAAACGACATCTTACGGGAATATTTGCAGCGGAAGTCAAAGGAGGTGATGAATATGTTAATTGCCGAATACGATTACGATGTAGACATTGCCGTACAACGGGAAGAAGAAAGAGAAATCGCTTTGAAAGAAGGCGAAGCGAAGGGTTTTTCCGAAGGTTCATATCAAAAAGCACTTGAAACGGCAAAAACCATGCTTGCTATGCACTATCCGTTTGAAGACATTTGCAAGATTACCGGCCTCACCGAAGCGGAAATCGAACGGCTGTAAACCGAACCTTCTCCCGCGGCAACAATTCGTCGTACCTCCGATCCTGCGCGCCCGCATTGAATTAATAATTAATAAAAGTTGTGAAAAGCGATTAAATATGTTATAATAATAACAAACAGAGGTTTATTCCGTCGACGAGGAGGTTTATGATGACTGTGAACAAGATTATTCCTGTACGTTTGTATAGGGGGGGGGGTACTCGGTAAAACCCTTTTAAAAAAGATTCCGAGCGCAGCGGGCGTTTTGTTGTTTGCCGCAGCACTGGTTTTTGTAAGCTGTTCCAACGGCAGCGGTTCCGGAGGTGAAACACCCACTCCGCCCACCCCCGCGCCCAAGCACGCCGTAACGTTCAGCGTGGAAGGCGGAAACGGTTCGCTGAAAGCAAAGGCGGACGGCATTGCGGAAACGGCAACAAGCCCCATAAACGTCGATCAGGGCAAAACCGTAACCTTTACGGCAAAAGGGAATGACGATTTTGTCGTAGACAAGTGGTCGGTTTCATCCGGCGGCTTTGAAAGCGGCACCGGTACGGAAGGTAACAATACCGCAAAACTGACAGTAACGGCAGCCGTAACGGTAAAGGTGAGTTTTAAGGCCAAGCCTGCCGGAACCGTTAAGTACACCGTAGAGCACCATAAGCAAAACGTTACGGACGATGAGTACACTAAGGCGGAAGAAGAAACCAAGTACGGTAAGCCGGCTGAAAACACCCAAGCAGAGGCCAAACCCTACGAAGGCTTTAATGCAAAGCCTATAGAACAAAAAACGATAGCCGGAGACGGCACAACGGTCGTAAAAGTTTATTACGACAGAAAAGAAATCAGCCTCAGTCTTAATTTGAACGGAGGCAGCACGACTACACCTCTTTCCGGCGGCAAGCTTAAAGGCAGGTTTGAAGCACCTGTAACGGTAGCGGACCCGACAAAAGCAGGCCACATCTTTACCGGCTGGAACCCGCCTCTTCCCGCGACGTTCCCTGCCGAAGACGGCACACACACAGCACAGTGGACACCGATCCCAAAGTACGCGGTCACTTTCAGCGTGGAAGGCGGAAACGGCACGCTTAAAGCAAAGGCGGACGGAGGCACGGAAACGGAGACGAGTCCCATAAACGTCGAACAGGGCAAAACCGTAACCTTTACGGCAAAACCGGATCCGGGCTATGAACTAAAAGAATGGAAGGTAGACGACGTTGCCCTTCCAGGCAACACGACGAATTCTTATGCCTTCACCGTTACCAAAGCGGTAAACGTGAAGGTGAGCTTTGTAAGAGAACGAATTGCCATTACCCAAGTGCGCGCAAAAGCCGCACCGCTTGTATTGGGGCAAACAATACCCAGCGGCATTTCTTATACATATACGGACTATGAGCCCTCCGGCGTAGAGGGAGAGCCTGCAAAACTTATTGCGAATAATTCTACATACGGCTGGCAAAAAAAGGACGGACTGGAATGGGTCGATGTTTCAGGAGAGTCTTGTACGGAAGGAATCTACCAAATACAAACGCAAGTGCGCATAGACAGCCCCGACAGCGCACGGTATACGCTTTCTCCCGCTATAAAAGTATTTGTAAGCTTCGATGACGGCGATAGTTACGAAGAGTGGAGCGTTTCGACGCCAAACAACTATGCCGGTTATTCATATGCATCCGTTGCTTCAAAAGAACACCACGTCTCAAGCAGCGATCCTTTTACGCTCAGTTCAAACAGCGTATCCATTCCCAAATCCTATGTCGGAAAGCCGATAACCAAAGTTGATGTCGCTTCACTGGTAAGCGGCGGTACGCGTCCGTATCATTTTAGCATTACCTCGGGAGCGCTTCCCGCAGGTCTTTCGCTTCGAGAAGACGGCGTAATTTCAGGCACTCCTGAAGCAGCGCAGGCGGGGCAAACGGCAGGCATTGCGCAGATTAGGGTATACGACGAGGCTTCGCCTCCTGCAGAAAAGTTTATCGACGTCTTTTGTACGGAGGGCATAGTCGATAAAAAGCTCGTTACCTTTGTCGTCGGCTGGCGCGGACGTGCCGTCCCCCTAGCGATTGAAGTCGATTCGGGACAGCCGATTTCCCCTCCTGCCGTTCCCGCAGCCGTCAATTCGTACTGGACGTTTTCCATATGGTGTACTTCCGAATATTATGCCAGCTACGGTACGGACGCTGGGGGCACATGGGACTTTTCTGAACCGGTAACGGAGCATATGACGCTGTATGCGCGCTGGAGTGATAACCGCACGCCAATAACCGCGCTTACGGCAACGATGGATCCTCCTGTAGTAGGAAACCCGATACCCAATTCTATAACATATACCTACAGTGCAGACAGTCACGCAAAGCTGTTGTATCTCGTTCCCTACACATGGCGGGTGTGGAACGGCACCGGGTGGGAAGATGCAAGCGGCACTTTCGAATCCGGGAAAAAATACTACATAGGCACACAGATGAGAATCGAACTGCCCGACAGTAAAACGTACCGGCTTCCGACAAGAGCAACAGACATTACCGTCACGGTAAACCGACAGTCATGGGAAATAGGGAACGACATATACAATGATATAGACTACTACAATAGCGAAAAAGTATTTTCATACGTATGGTGTACCTCTCCGGACTTTGAATTGTAAACGATGCAAAAGCGCCGTGTATATAGGACATCCGTGTCCTGTATACGCGGGTTTTGGCCCCGCCTCACGGCATCTTAAAAAAATCTTCAGATGTTATTCTTTACGACGGCAAGGCTTTAACCGAAGTTACGTGCAAAGCACTAACACCGCCGTCAGTGCTGGGTTTCCATAACGGCACACCGGTTGCAAGCTGCACACTCAAAGTGCCCGCCGCCTCGGTCAGCGCCTACGAAAATGCCTACATTTGGAACTTTAGAAAGTCGTTCGTGGGGCTTTAGAAATTGGTAATGTGTAATTTCAATGGATAATGTGTAATTGGTAATGGATAATTACAAATTACACATTACAAATTAACAATTGAATCGACCGCTCTCAAGTCGGAGAATACTCCGGCTTCGGGGGCGGTTTTTTTATGAATGAGCCAAAACGCCTCGAGTTCGGCACCCCGTCCGTTGCCGGTTTTATACGCCATTTTCGTTTATCCGCTAAGCTCAAGAATGTACGTCCGTGTACATTCTTGAGTACCTTTCCCGGCGTCACGGCGGAACAATAATTGCAAAAACTTTTCCCTTTTGTTCCTGTTTTTATACTGTCTGCGCCTATAATTAGGTACGGAGGTATGTATGAGAAAAAGTTTTGACGATTTAACGATTGCTGACGATTTTATGTTCTGTAAAATTATGCAGGATGAAAGTATTTGCAAGCAATTTCTCGAAATGATCTTGTCAGATAAAATCGGGAAAATTGTCTACCTGTCGCCGCAAAACAGCGTGACAACCGGCATTGAAGCAAAATCGGTACGTTTGGATATTCTGGTCAAAGACGAATCCGGTAAATCTTACGACATCGAAATGCAAGTAAGCAACGAACACAATATCCCGAAGCGTATGCGCTATTATCAGGCGGCAATCGACATCGCATTCTTAGACAAGGGTGCCCACTACAAAGCATTAAACGACAGTTATATCATCTTTATGTGTTTATTCGATGCTATTGGGAACGACAAGCCCCTTTACACATTTGAAAACATTTGCCTTGAAGACCGGCAAACACCCTTACGCGACGGGACAAAAAAGGTTATAATAAATGCGGAAGCTTTTAGGAAAGCCGAGAATAAAGAACTCAAAGGCTTTTTGGAGTATGTCAAAACCGGGACGGCGAATACGGAATACACAGGGAGGATAGAAACGATGATACAGGCAGTAAAACATAACGAACAGGCGCGGCAGGAATACCGCTTTATGTCGGGGTTTGAAATGGATGCCCGGGAAGAGGGAATACAGCAAGGTAAATCGCTCGGTCTTGCTGAAGGTTCCCGTCAAGCAAAGCTCGAAACGGCGCGGATTTTAAAACAGCTCGGCGATTCCGTAAAAAAGATAATGCAAGCTACCGGTCTCACCCAAGAAGAAGTAGAATCGATTAGCTAATTGGTAATTCGGTTTGTTCACGGCTTCCGTTCCGCATTTAAAACCGACCGCTCTCAAGCCGGAGAAAACTTCGGCTTGGGGGCGGTTTTTTTGTGTGCGGGTGTCCTCTCTTAAATAGTTATCCCTTTTAAAATCCTTTAGCCTGTGGTATAATATGACAAGAGAGGGGGCGGTTATGAGTACGTCAAACAGAAAGTACAAAGACTCGGTTTTTGTCGACCTTTTCAGTGAAGACGAAAAAGCGAAAGAAAATTTCTTATCTCTTTACAACGCTTTACACGGTACACACCTTCCGCTTTCGTCTCCGGTAGAAAATATACGGCTTGAGAACGTTATGTACATGAACATAATCAACGATGTTTCCTGCCTTATAGACGGTAAAATCATCGTCCTCGCGGAACATCAATCCACTATAAACGAAAACATGCCCTTACGCTTTTTGGAATATATCGCACGGCTCTACGAAAAACTGCAAGCACCGACTGATCGGTATTTAAGAAAGCTCTCAAAAATCCCTGCGCCTGAGTTCTACGTTTTTTATAACGGCACAGAAGACTACCCGGAAACTACGGTTCTAAAGTTATCTGATGCGTTTATCACAAAGCCGGAACAGGTGCCGCTGGAATTGACGGTACAAGTGCTCAATATCAACACAGACAAAGCAAATAAAGTATTAACAGCCTGCAAACCGCTTGAAGAATACAGCCTCTTTGTAGAGGAAGTGAGAAAGCAAACCCAACTCGACAGCGAAAACGGTTTTACCAATGCGGTAAAGATATGCATAGAAAAAGGAATATTAAAAGAATATTTACAGAGAAAATCACGGGAGGTAATAAATATGTTAGTAGCAGAATATGACTATGATACGGACATCGCAGTACAGCGTAAAGAGGCAGGAAGAATAGCCTTTGCCGAAGGCATTGAACAAGGAATCGAACAAGGGATTGAGAAAGGTATACAACAAGGCTTTTCCGATGGCGCATACCAAAAAGCTCTTGAAACGGCGCGGATTTTAAAACATCTCGGCGATTCCGTAAAAAAGATAATGCAGGCGACCGGTCTCACCCAAGAAGAAGTGGAAGCACTGAATTAATTGATAATGGATAATTGGTAATTGCCCGCTTAATTACAAATTACACATTACCAATTATTTATTCAGCCTAGATTTTTCTGCGCTTTATAACGCCTTCATCCAAAAACGAAACTTCCGTATAACCCGCTTTTTTCGCCGCCGCTTCGGCTCTGTCGAACGCGCAGTCGATGTCGGCCGCTTTGTGTGCATCGGAGTTGATCATGACGGGAATGCCCGAGGTATGGAGCAGTGAAAGAAAATCCGCGGACGGGTAGACGTCATCGATCGCGCCGCGGGCAATGCCGCCCGTGTTGATTTCGGCGATGACGCCGGCATGCTTTGCCGAATTCGCCGTCGCGACGAGTTCGCTTCGGTACCAGCTTTCGTTTTCGTCGAAAAAATGCAGGATGCCGTTTCTTTTTCTGATAACGTCGGGATGTCCCCAGATGAGGAAATCGCCCTTTTGCAGCATTTCGCGCTGTAGTGCAAAATACATGCACACGGCTTCTTTTGCGTTGCCGTTGAAAAAACGTTCGAGTCCCTCTTTGACTTTTTCGGTTTTATCGTCGACGGAAAAGGTTCCGTTTTCCGTTATGAGATAGTGCACCGAGCCGATGAGGTAGTCCGGCCGAAAAGCGGCATAATCGCTCATGCGCGGGACTGAAAGACCGGGCATATATTCGACTTCGAAGCCGAGCAAAATCCGCATGCGTCCCTCGTATGTCTTTGCGGCGTTCCGCACAGCGTTTACGTAATTATTAAATTCTCGCGGAGCTATGTGGCAATCGCCCGCAAAGGGGTACATGCTGTGGCTTGAAAATCCGATTATATCGAATCGCTTTTCGAAGGCGGCAAGCGCCATCGCTTCGACCGTATCGCTCCCGTCGCAAAATGTCGTGTGCATGTGGTAATTCGTTTTCATCGCTTTCCTGCCGTATCCTGCGTTAGTTTTCGGTGCGCTCGTGCTGCCATATATCCGAATTGATTTCGAAAACCGTCAATTCGTCTTTCAACGCCGAAAAATCGTTTTGCACGTTTTCGATGTCGTGCCTTTTCGCATCTTCGTCGATGCGCGCGCCCCTGTTTGCGAGCGCGTTCGCGGAAATCGCGGCGGAGCTGCCTTTGATTGTGTGACCGATGCGGCGCAGTTCGTCGAAGTTTTTTTCGGCGACGGCTTTTTCCGCGTCGTGCAAAAGGGCGGCAAGCTGTTTGCGGTATTCGGCGATGAGTTCCCTGCCGAGCGTCCTATCGCCGCCGATCGTGTCTTCGAAGTCTTTTTGATCCCACGCGGTATTCGTCGGCGCCATCATGCTGTCGAGCATCGTGATTTTCGGCGCGACGGGCAGTTCGATAACCGTGTGCCATTTTTCGATAAGTGTTTTTATATCGTCCCTTTTAAAAGGTTTGACAAGGATGTCGTTCATGCCGATTTTGCGGTACAGATCGAAATCGTCTTCATCGTTGTTTGCCGTACACGCGACGATGATTCCTGCATACCCGCCCGCTCTGATTTTTTTCGACGCTTCGATGCCGTCCATGATCGGCATTTGAATGTCCATAAAGATCATATTGATCGCGCGGTTTTTTTCGACGGCTTCGACAGCTTGCTTTCCGTTTTCCGCTTCGATGACCGGCGCACCCAATTTTGTCAGAAATGTTACGATCAGTTTTCTGTTGAGCGGATGATCTTCAGCGACGAGCACCGTGATGCCCTCTGTGATGTTTGTTCCGTTTTCCGGGACGGCCGCTTCGTTCGCCTTCGTCTGTTTTGCGTCGACGGTTTCGAGGTCGGTCGGTACGTCGTAAATGTCGTTGAGCAATGACTGCACGAGATGGCGCTTTACCGGTTTGTAGAGATAGCCGTTGAACAAATTAATGAGCTTCATCTTCGCTTCGGCACCCATCTGGCCTTCGGGAACGAGCAGATATAATTTTGTGTCGGTAAAATTGCACTCTTTGATTTCCCATGCGAGGTGCCAGCCGTCCACTTTCGGCAAACTCATATCGATAAAAACGAGTGAAAAGGGTTTTCCGAGATGGTTTGCATTTTTCATTTTCAGCAACGCTTCCGCCGCGTTTTTCGCACAGGCGATATTGTACAAGCCGAACGAATTGAATTTTTGGCGCATGCTGTTTACCGCGAGGAGGCTGTCGTCGACGATGAGTATGCGCGTATTCGGCGGGGCGGCGACTATCGTGTTCGAAACCGGCAGATTTTGCGCTGCGGCAAAGGGGACGGTAAACCAAAAAACGGAGCCGCCGTCGGGATTCGTGTGTACGCCTATTTCGCCGTTCATCGCCGCGATGAGTCCTTTGCATATCGCAAGTCCCAAACCCGTCCCGCCGTACTTGCGCGTCGTCGAGGTTTCCGCTTGATAATAATCGGTAAAAAGCTGCCCCTGTTTTTCTTTCGGAATGCCGATGCCGGTATCCGTTATTTCAAAGAGCAGCATTTTTTTATCTTTACATCTAAGCGCTACGTGAATATAGCCCGACTGCGTGAACTTGACGGCATTTTTAATAATATTGAGAAGCACTTGCTGAATACGCATCGGATCTCCGATGATAAGCTGCGGCAGTGCGTAGTCGGAATCGACGACGAGCTCTATGCCTTTGCCGAACGCTTCCATGCTGACGAGATCGACGACCTGTTCGGTGATAGCGACGACATCATACGGAATCGATTCGAGGGTGATCTGCCGCGATTTGATTTTTGTAAAATCGAGTATGTCGTTGACGAGCGAGAGCAGAACATTCGTGCTGAATTGAATTTGGCGCACATATTCCTGCTGTTCGTTGTTGAGCTTCGTATCGGAAAGCAGTTCGAGCGTGCCGATGATCGTCTGCACCGGCGTACGGATTTCGTGTACGGTGTTCGCAAGAAACGTTAATCGCTGGTCGGGATCGATATTAGATTTTTCCATGGAGCAGCTCTATCGCCTTTTGTACGATGACTTCGGGTTTTTGCGGTTTTACTAGATAGTGCTTTGCGCCGAGGCTGAGCGCGCGTATGACGTCTTCGCGCTTTGTCGTCTGCGAATAGATGATGATCGGAACGCCGTGTGCAGTGTTGCCCAATCGCGCCAAAATATCGAAACCCGAAATACCGGGCATCAGTATGTCGACGACGGCGAGATCATAGCGGTGTTTGTTGATGCCCGTTAAAAACTCCGCTCCGCTGGAATACAGATCGCAGGTCGCGCTTACGGCTCTGAACGCGCTTTCCAAAAGCTTCAAAACGACAGCGTCGTCGTCCACGAGCGCGATGCGCAAAACGTTTCCGACGGTTTCGCTGTCGTCCTGTTCGACACCCAAGTCGGAATAAAAACGCGTATCGATGGAATCCTGCGACGGCTCGCGCATCGGCGTCAAAAGTTTTTCCTCGACCAATTCGGAAACGCTTGAACCCGCGCTGCTGTCGATGAGCGAATTGAGGACGTGAGAGAGTTCGGTTACGACTTCGATGCCGTCGTATTGGGGATGCCCCGCAATCAGCTCGCGGATAAAAGAATTGAGCGAAAGCACTTTCACGTTTTTGGGCTGCACTTTCGGGTCGGCAAGCACGTTGTCCAGCAGCAGTTCGATATTCGATCCGTCGACGAAAGAAAGATCGAGATTCGTCAGCATCAGGATGATCTTCGGCGTTTCCGTCTTACCCGCTTCGATCATCTCCGTCAGCTTATATTTGAGCAGCGCGAGCTTTTCCCGATTCAACCCGTCGGCGATTTCTATGAAGATGATATCGCCGTTTCGGTGGATGTCGAGTACGCACTGGGTCGTATCCATGGAAAACGCGAGAGATAGGATCTGTCCGACCGCTTCGAAAAAAATATCGAATTTTATCGGTTTGGTAAAATATTTGGTGACGCCGAACTGCGCAAACTGCGAGAGTTTAGTACGGTCGGCGACGGGACCTGAGACGATCATCGGAATGCGGACGGCATTCGGATCCGCGCGTTTTTTTTCCAAAAAGCGCAACAATTCGGAAAAATCGTCCTGTATTTCATAGATGATGAGATCGGGCAGGATCGAAATCATTTTGATAAAGGCGTCGCGTTTTCCCTGCGTCACCGTAACCGAAACTTTTTCTGCAGAAAGTTTGTCCTTCAAAAACTCTCTAAAAAGGGGGGATGCATCTATCAGCAGAACATTCTTCATAATTATATCATTTTATACGCAAATATATAAATTGACAAGCATTTTTTTGTGGTGTATTTTTTTGTGTATATGCCTACAGAAGAGCGCGGAATCCGCTGCGCCTGTTTGTTCGGACGGTCAATCGCGCGCTTTTTTCGTGTACAGAATGTATGTGTAGGGCAGGGTATCGTCGGTTATCTTTTTGATAATTTTTTTGTCGAAGAGCGCTTCGTCGAAGTCCGGAAAAAAGACGTCGCCGTCGACGTATGCGTCGATCTCCGTTATGTAAAGTGCGCTGCAAAACGGCAGCGCTTCGGCGTAGACCGATTCGCCGCCCGCAAAAAAGATGTCGGGGGGAGGATCGCTTTTTGTTGCAAGTGTTTCCGAAAGAAAAAGAGCTTCGTCTATGCTTCGCGCTCCGTAGAGCTTTGCGTCGGGCATCTGTCTTTCGGAAATGATTTTGCTTTTCGAAAGGACGATCGTCGTTCTGCCTTTAAGCGGTTTTCCGATCGATTCGAACGTCTTTCGTCCCATGACGACGACATTGCCCGAAGTCACATCGCGGAAATGATGCAGTTCCTTTGTTAATTTCCACGGGAGCTTTCCGTCTTTTCCGATCGCGCGGTTTTTTGCGTATGCCGCGATGAGTGCGATCATGCCCTCTTACGCCTGCACTTCGACGAAACTTCCGACGCTTTGCTTTTGCGCATATACGCTCCTGCTTCCGCGGTACGGATTTTTAATGCGCTCCATCTGACTTTGAATGTTTGCGATGTGGACTCGGAGCAGGCTGCGGTTTTTTTCGTTTTGGGCGAGGACTTGGGACTGTAAGTGTGCAAGGTCTTTTTGAATCGATTCGAGGGCGCGGGTTTCGTCGGCCTCGGCGGAACTCCTTATCGACGAATACATTTCCGCCATCGGCACGATGACTTTTTGCAGACCGGCGATATTCGAAACGACCTGTTGTTCGAGTTCCGTATGCGCGATGAGAGCGTCGGTGTTTTCTTCCGTGATCGATGTTTGCTGTTTTTCGAGTACGGAGAGGTATTCGCGGAATTTATCGCGCTGCTGCACAAGCAGCGTTTTAAAGCGTTTGAGTACGGCGACTCGTTCGTCTATTTCATTTTGTGAAAGTTTCTGCATGAGTTTTCCTCGATTCAGCCTTCTATATTCAGCGAGTTTGCGACCGTCGCCGCCGGAGCGTTTGCCGTGCTGCTTGCCGCCTGCCGCCACGCGTCGGAAAGTTCCGTCAACATCGAGAGCACAAAATCGACCTTTTTTTTGTCGCGGTTGATGTTGGCCGACATGAGTTCGTTATTGAAAAATATGTACAGCGACATGAGATTTTTTGCGATTTCGCCGCCCCTGTCCATATCGAGCGATACTTGCAGTTCCGTGATGATCGCCTGCGCTTTTTGCAGACAGTTATTGAATTTTTCGATATCGCGCGCCTTTATGGCGTTTGCCGAATCGAACATATCGGCTGCACTTGAGAGCTGGCGCACCGCTCCCTCATAGAGCAACACGATGAGATGCCCCTGACTTGCCGTGCGGATATTCGTATTTTTATATGCATTATACGCCTGATTGTAGCCCATGTTCAACCTCCGTGTACCCATGCGGCGGGATATTTCGTCGGGATAACAGTCATCCGTATATGAGTATCGGTATTTGAAAACGGAACTTTATACGAAATTCATTCGACGCAAGCGTTTTTGTGTCGACAAAGGCGGCGATATTGCGTATATTTAAACGAGTGAAACGTATTCCAGTGAGGTTTTTGATGAGCGATGAAATCAAAGATAAAAAAGACGACAATAAAGACGATCCGTACAATTTTTTTAAATTTGCGGGGCCGGACAACAACGATAAAAAGAAAAAAGACGATGACAATAACCGCTCGCGGTTTCCGCTGTGGGCGCTTATGCTCCTCGTGCTCGCAGTCCTCGCGCTGGTCAATATGTTCGTCATGTCCAAGCCCGACAACCTCGTGGATTTTTCCGAATTCCGCCGCCTTATCGAAGACGGAAAGATCGTTTCGGTCGAACTCGGCGAAACCTATTTTACCGGTTACGGTCCCGAGCGCGCAGTTTCTTCGGAGCAGAACGCGAAAGGCTATATGCTTTTTCCCGTTCAAACGCGCAGCCGGCAGGAATACAAAACGCTCGGCGTACTGGGCCTAAGCGAAGGACTCATCGAACTGATGAACGAAAAGGGCGTCGATTATAAATTCGTGCTCCGGCAAAACAATTACCTGCTTCCGATCCTTGTTAATTTGATACCGATCGTTTTTATTTTTATCATGTATTTTTTAGTGCTTCGAAAGATGGGAAGCGGCATGGGCGGCGGTATGGGAAGCATTTTCGGCGCGGGGCAGTCGCGCGCGAAAGCCGTCGAAGAGGGGAAAGTGAAAACGCGCTTTTCCGACGTTGCGGGCGTGGACGAAGCGAAAGACGAGCTTATCGAAGTCGTCGATTTTTTAAAGCAGCCGAAAAAATATACCGACATCGGCGGTAAGATCCCGAAGGGCGTGCTGCTCGTCGGACCTCCGGGTACGGGTAAAACGCTCCTTGCGCGCGCTGTCGCGGGAGAAGCGGGCGTGCCCTTTTTCCGCATTTCCGGTTCGGACTTCGTCGAAATGTTCGTCGGCGTCGGTGCGAGCCGCGTGCGCGACCTCTTCCGCCAAGCTCGCGAAAAAGCCCCGTGCATCATTTTTATCGACGAACTCGACGCGATCGGCAAAAGCCGTATGAACAACCTCGGCGGCAACGACGAACGCGAACAGACGCTCAATCAGCTCCTCGTCGAAATGGACGGTTTCGATAACGAAAAAGGATTGATCATTTTAGCGGCGACGAACCGCCCCGACATACTCGATCCCGCGCTTTTACGACCCGGCCGCTTTGACCGCCAAGTGCCCGTCGAACGTCCCGACGTCAAGGGCAGGGAAGAGATTTTGCGCATCCATGCAAAAAACGTCAAGCTCGATTCCGACGTCGATTTCGAATCCCTTGCGCACGGTACGATAGGTTTTGCGGGGGCCGACCTCGCGAACGTCGTAAACGAAGCGGCTCTCCTCGCCGTACGCAACGGGCACGCAAAAGTGACGATGTCCGATTTTAACGACGCGATCGACAAAGTGAGCATCGGTCTCAAAAAGAAGACGCGCAAGGAAAACGAAAAAGAGCGGCGCATCGTCGCGTTCCACGAAACGGGGCACGCGCTCGTCGGCGCTTTTACGCCCGACTATCCGCCGGTCAACAAGATCACCGTCGTTCCGCGCTCTCACGGTATCGGCGGCTTTACGCAGTATCGCGAAGAAGAAGAAAAGACGCTGGAGACGAAACGCGATTTGATCAACGAAGTCGACGTGCTCCTCGGCGGACGAGCTGCCGAGCAGGTCATCTTCGATGAGATTTCGACCGGAGCCGCAAACGATATCCAGCGTGCAACCGATACGATCCGCAAAATGATCACTGCTTACGGCATGAGCGACCGATTCAAAAACGTTACGCTCGGAAAATCGGGTCAGGGATACGGGGCTGCCGAACCGCAGCTCGTGCGCGAGTATTCGGAAGAAACGCAAAAATATATCGACGAAGAGATAGCCCGCATTATGGCCGAGCGCTACAAATCCGTCGTTGCGCTTTTGAAAAAGCACCGCGAGCTGCTCGAATACATCGCGAAGTACCTGCTCGAAAAAGAGACGATGGACGGAAAAGAATTCGAAGAGATCGTTAAAGCGGAAGCACACGCAAAAGCGATCCAAGACGCGTCGAAGCCCGCCGCAAAAAAATCGGCAAAACGCGTGTAGGGCGCGCGGTGGGGATTGCTGCGGCGGGATGCGGCAGCTTATCGTAGCGCGTGTGCAAGCCCCTGCGGATTGCTGCGAAACGCATTTGCGGCGCGCTTGACAAACTTTAATATTTTTGAATATATTTACTCATGTTTAAGATCATACCTCGGAGGTATTCGATATGAAAATGCTCGGTAAATGTGCAGGTTTTGTGCTTGCTGCGGCTTTGGCGCTTTTTGCGTCGGGCTGTTCCAAAAGCGAAAGCGATACGATTAACATAGGCGGTATCTTTCCGCTGTCGGGCGACGTCGCCGTATACGGTGTCGAATGCAAAAAAGGCATCGACCTTGCGATCGGTGAAATCAACGAAGCAGGCGGCGTAAACGGTAAAAAAATCGTTCTTATCGGAGAAGACGATGAAGGCAAACCCGACAAGAGCGTCAACGCGTTCAAAAAGTTGACGACAAAAGACAAAGTGAAATTCGTCATCGGCTCGCTGACGTCAGGCTGCGTACAGGCGGTGACGACGCTCGCACAGGCTGGCCGCGTCATTCAAATCGCACCGGCGGCTACGGCTCCGGCGATCACCGATGCGGGCGATTATATTTTCCGCGCGTGTTTTATCGATCCTTTTCAGGGAACGGTCGGCGGAAAATTCGCAACGGAAACGCTCGGTGCAAAACGCGCCGCCGTTTTGTATGACATTCAAAACGATTATTCCGTCGGGCTCGAAGAAAATTTCGTCAAAGCGTTTGAGGCCGGCGGCGGAACGGTCGTCGCGCGAGAATCGTATTCGACCGGCGATAAGGATTTCAACGCGCAGCTTACGAAAATCAAAAACGCGTCACCCGATGTCGTCTATATTCCCGATTACTACGGTACGGTCGCGCTCATCGCGCGCCAGCTCCGCATGCAGGGCATAACGACGCCGATCGTCGGCGGGGACGGATGGGACGGACTGTCCGGAAACGCAGGCGACGAAGTGCTCAACGGATTTTATTCGAATCACTATGCAGTTGATTCGACGATCCCTGCAGTGCAGAAATTCGTTTCGTCCTTTAAGGCAAAATACAATTCCGCGCCCAATGCGTTTGCGGCTCTCGGCTATGATTGTGTGTATATGCTTCGCGACGCGATCGTAAAAGCCGGAAACCTCGACGTTGCTTCCGTCCGCTCGGCTCTTGAGCAGACGGACGGCGATTACGTTACGGGGCACTTGACTTTCGATGCTCGGCACAATCCCGTCAAATCCGCGGTCATGCTCGAACTCGTGCGCGGAAGCGATGGGAAATTGACGAGCGTGTATAAGACGACGGTCAATCCCTGATTCTTTTTTTGTACGGCAAGAGGCGCCCCTTCCTTTGCGAAGCCGGCGCCTTTTTATTTTCCTTTCGTTTCGGATAGCAACTAAATGGCGAGTTTTGAAAGCAAATAAAATTGTGCGGAGGCGAGGTTCCGGCAGCGTGCCGTTTCGAGCGTTATGCTTACGGAAATCTACCCTAAAAGCTCGACCGCGGCTAAGCTGACGGGTTCTCGCTGAAAGCATATCTTTTATTTAGATAATACTTTCAAAACTCGATATTCAGGATATAATTATTAATGCAGGCAACCGTCCCGGAAATGTGTGCATATAAAAATAGTGTACAGACAGACAAAAAGGCGGAACGCGAGGCAGCAGCAGTGCCGCCGAACCGCTCTGACCGATGGCAAGCAATATTTTTGTTAAAAAAGATTGCGCAGTCCGATTCCGATTACGGTCAGCCGCGGTGAACGGCAGGGCTGCTGCCGGGAGAGCAGCCGATTTTTACATTGCACTCTATCTTTTAAAAGGCATAGTTTCCGGGACGGTTGCCATGAATTATTAATGAGCGTTTTATTGAATAATCGGCGCGGATATGGTACTGTAAAACTTACCGTTTAATAAAGGAAATGAAAAAGGTTTAGGAATCGAATATGAATAACGGTTTACTGTTTTTACAGCAGCTCATCAACGGGCTTTCGCTCGGCAGTATCTATGCTCTCATCGCGCTCGGCTATACGATGGTCTACGGTATTGTAAAACTTATTAATTTTGCTCATGGAGACGTCGTCATGATGGGAGCGTACGCGGGCTACTTCGTGCTTGTCGCGCTCGGATCTGCGCCTTCGGTCGCGGCAAGCGTCACTCCCGTAAGCCTCGTGCTCGCATTCGCCGCGGCTATGGTCGTTTGCGCGCTGCTTTCGATCGTCATCGAACGCTTTGCCTACCGACCGCTCCGCTCGGCTCCGCGCCTCAATTCGCTCATCACGGCGATCGCGGTCGAACTCATTTTGCAAAATACGATGCGCGTGCTGCCCTTTGTCGGGCCCGATCCTCGTCAGTTTCCGACGATTGCGGTAAAAAACTTTTTATTCGGTCCTCTTGCCGTATCGAATATCCAGTGTATCGTCATCGCATCGAGCGCGTTTTTGATGATCGTTTTAAATTATATCGTAAACAGGACGAAGACGGGCAAAGCGATGCAGGCCGTTTCGTTCGATATGCAGGCCGCTTCTCTGATGGGGATCAGCGTCAACCGCATCATCGCGGTCACTTTCGTTATCGGCTCGATCCTCGCGGGTGCGGGCGGCGTTTTGTATGCGACCGCCTATCCGCAAGTCGATCCGATGATGGGGTATATGCCCGGTCTCAAAGCCTTTATCGCGGCTGTTCTCGGCGGCATCGGTTCGATCCCCGGCGCGATGTTCGGCGGCATCCTGCTCGGCATCGCGGAAACGCTCACGAAGGGCTTTCTTTCTTCGCAGTACGCGGATGCGATTTCGTTTTCGATTTTAATAATCGTCCTTTTGGTAAAGCCGTCGGGCATATTCGGAAAGAGCCGCACGGTAAAAGTGTGATGCGCCAAGCGTAGGAATACGGCTTTCGCATCGCATAGGAGTTATTATTAATTATGAAAAATACACTGCTGAAAAATATGCTCGTTCCGGGTGTGTGCGCGCTGCTCGCCGTCGCGCTTCCCGCCCTTCTCATACGCTTGGAAATCATCGATGCGTATACCGCGCAGATACTCACGCTGTCGGCGGTCAACGCGATCATGGCGCTCAGCGTCAATATGATCTGCGGCATCACGGGGCAGCTGTCGCTCGGACAGGCGGGCTTTATGGCGATCGGCGCGTATGCGACGATTTTGCTTTCGACGAACGCGCACGTACCGCTGCCCCTTTCGATTCTTGCCGCCGGCATCATTACTTCTTTTTTCGGATTTCTCATCGGCTTTCCGACGCTCAAACTCGAAGGCGATTACCTTGCGATCGTAACGCTCGGCTTCGGCGAAATAATCCGCGTCGTACTCGTCAATTTAAAACGATGGACGGGAGGCCCCAACGGTAAACAGTTTCCGACGGTGCTGACACTTGATCCCGCGCTCGCGTATACGGTCATCGTCGGAACTCTCGTCGCCCTCATTATTCTGCTTCAGAACTTTATACGCTCGACTTACGGACGTGCAATCCTCGCCGTACGCGAAGACGAAATTGCCGCAAACGCTGCGGGCATCGATGTGTTTAAATATAAGATGCTCGGTTTCGTCATCGCCTCTTTTGTCGCGGGTATCGGCGGAGCGCTCTACGCGCCTTTTATCGGATTCGTAAAACCCGACCAGGCGTCGTTTACGAAGAGCATCGATTATCTCATCTTCGTCGTGCTCGGCGGTATGGGGTCGACGACCGGAAGCGTACTCGCGGCCTTTGTGCTCACTTATGTGCAGGAGTTTTTGCGTTTTTTGCAAAATTACCGCCTGCTCATTTATCCTGTCATCCTCATTATCGTGATGATATTCCGCCCGCAGGGACTTATGGGTATGAAAGAATTTTCGTTTGTCCGCACCTTTGATAAAATCGCTTCGGCGCTCACACGCGGCAAAAAAACGGAGGCGCGCAATGGCTGATGAAAAAAAACTCGTGCTCGAAGCGAGCGACGTTTCGATCGTTTTCGGCGGTTTGTGTGCGGTGAGCGATTTTTCATGCGAACTGCGTGAAGGAAGGCTCTACGGTTTGATCGGTCCGAACGGCGCGGGAAAGACGACGCTGTTCAATATGATCAGCGGTATCTATACGCCGACTTCGGGGCAGCTTTCGTTTTGGGATAGAAACGGTAAAGTCCGCATTATCAACAAGATGAAGCCTGCGGGGCTCAACGCGATCGGCATTGCGCGCACCTTTCAAAACATCAGGCTTTTCGGAAATCTTTCGGTGTCCGACAACGTGCGCATTGCGCTCCATTCGTCGCGCACGGTTTCCCCTCTCGACGTACTGCTGCGTACTCCGAAGTTCCGCCGTGACGAAAGAATGATGAGCGAACGGGCGATGCATCTTTTGCAGCTGTTTAAAATCGACGGCAAAAAAGACTCACTCGCGCGTAATCTGCCGTACGGCGAACAGCGCAAACTTGAAATCGCACGCGCCCTTGCATCGAAGCCGAAACTCCTTTTGCTCGACGAACCTGCTGCCGGAATGAATCCGCAGGAAACGGCGGAACTCATGCGTATGATCGATTTTATCAGAAAGGAATTCGATTTGACGATTTTGCTCATCGAACACGATATGAAGCTCGTCATGGGAATCTGCGAACACATCATGGTGCTCGATTACGGCCGCGTTATCGCGGAAGGAAAACCGGAAGAGATTCGGACGAATCCGCAGGTTATCAAAGCCTATCTCGGACGGGACGCGTTGTAAACGAGAATCGATTTTTATTAATTTTTATATGGGGGTACGATGGGTACGCTGCTCGAAGTTAAAAATCTCACCGTCTCATACGGCGCGATCAAAGCGCTGCACGATATTTCGTTTTCGGTCGAAGACAAAGAAGTCATCACGCTGATCGGATCGAACGGCGCGGGTAAGACGACGACTCTGCACGCCGTTTCGAATATTTTGAAAAAGGATGCGGGAAGCGTTTTTTTCGACGGAGAAGACATCACCGATTGCGCGCCCGACAAAATCGTCGAGCGCCGTTTGATTCAGGTGCCGGAAGGCCGGCGTATTTTTCAAAACCTTTCGGTACGCGAAAATCTCGAACTCGGCGCCTATTTGCGGCGTGACAAGGCGGAAATCCGGCGTGATACGGAAAAAGTGTTCGAGCTTTTTCCGCGTTTAAAAGAACGCTTAAAGCAAAATGCGGGAACACTTTCCGGAGGAGAGCAGCAGATGCTCGCGATGGGCCGCGCTCTCATGGCTTCTCCGAAACTGCTTTTGCTCGACGAACCTTCTATGGGGCTTGCGCCTATCCTCGTCGACGAAATTTTTTCGATCATTAAAAAAATCAGCGCGGAGGGGACGACGATCCTGCTTGTCGAGCAAAATGCGTATAAAGCGCTTTCCGTTGCCGACCGCGCGTACATCCTTGAAACGGGTGCAATATCGAAGAGCGGAAAGGCTTCCGACCTCGCTGCCGATCCTGCAGTAAAAGCGGCTTACCTCGGCGGCTGAAATCATCACGCGCGAACGGCGGTTGCAGCGTATGTTGCGGATTTTTTTGCGGTACCGGAGCATAGCGGCCGATAAAAAAAATCGCAGCATGGCGGTAAAATCGCGCGGAATGTGTTATAATACTAAGGAAATGCAGAACAGGGCAACCGAGTCGGAAATGTATTAGGTATGAAAATAGTGTATGCGGGTACATAAAACGCGGCGGAACGCGAGGCAGCGGAACTGCTGCCGAGCCGCTCAGACCGATGGCAAGCAATCTTTTTTATAAAAAAGATTGCGCTGTCCGATTCCGATTACGGTCTGCCGCGGCGAACGGCAGGGCTGCTGCCGGGAGTGCAGCCGCTTTTTACATTACACGCTATTTTTTAGATGACATAGTTTCCGGCTCGGTTGCCTTGGGGTGCAGGAGGATTTGTATGATTGTAAAGGATGTGATGACGCGAAACCCGGTGTACGTTTCTCCGGAAACGACGCTCACGGAAGCCAAAGCGCTTATGACGAAAAAGACCATCAGCAAGCTGCCCGTCATCGATAAAAACGACAGACTCGCCGGCATCATCACAAAAAACGATTTGGCAAAAGCCGGTCCGTCCGATGCGACGACGCTCGATATGTATGAAATCGGCTACTTGCTTTCGAAGCTCACCGTCGAAAAAGTCATGACGAAAAAAGTCGTAACGGTTTCCGAAAACGAAATCGTCGAAGAAGCGGCGCGCATCATGGTCGACAATCAAATCGGATGTCTTCCCGTTATGAAAGACGATATCCTCATCGGCATCGTGACGGAAAGCGATCTCTTTCACCTGTTTACGAATATGTTCGGCGCCCGCCACGAAGGTGTGCGCGTGACGATAAGCAGCGCCGACAAGCCCGGTCAGCTCGCAAAGATCGCCGAAAAGATCGCGGCGCTCAACGGCAATATCGTTTCCGTCGTCACCGACGAATTGAAAGAGCCCGGCGTGCGGCGTCTCACGGTAAAAGCGACCGATATAACGCTCGAATCGATGCAGTCGATACTTTCGGACTGCGGCGTTTCCGTAGAAGATATCCGCGTCGTGTGACGGAGTACGCAAAGATTTGCCTTTGCGGCGGACTGTCAGTATTTTATAAAAGATGAAAGCACAGGCGAAAACGCTTATCGACAGATTTCTCAGAACCTACCGCGAAGTTTTTTCCGATAAGGATTTTGCGCGCATCCTCGGCAAAATGGGTATGCGCGTGACTCGTACGATATGCGAAGATTACCTCGCTTCAAGCGATTGCGTTTTTGCGCTGGATGACGGGCTGTACATCACGAGGGCGGGTGCGTTTTCGAACCGCTTTTTCAGCTTTAAGCCGACACGCTACGAAGTCGAGCACAAGTGTTTTGCCGCAGGTGCGAGGTGTATGCCCTTTGTCGATCCGGAAATGCTTCCGTCTTCGTTCACTTTTACGTACAAAGGCGAAGTACTCCCGCCTAAGATTGTGACTTTTGCAAGCCCCGATGCCGCCGATCTTTTTGCTCTCTACGGTGCGGAATTCGCTTCTCAATATATCGCCGCCGATCCCGCAAACGAGGGCTTGGATTTGGCCGCCCATGATTTTGAGCTGCCGTCCGAAGTGCATCTTACGGTCAATTCCCTTGAGCCGCTCGTCAAATACTGCGGCTTCAAATACGGCGACCGTATTTTGTGCCGCGTCGTCGATTGGGATTACGGCCGCATCGAAGTCGTGCCGGTAAAGCGTGATGAAAATCCGATGCGTATGCAAGCCGACGATCTCGAACGGCAAAATTGGTATGCGAGGCTCGAATCCGATTTTCTCGAAAGTTTCGCAGTCGCGGGTCCCTGCGCATCGATCGAAGAGCAGCTCGCCTGCATTTTTTTCGACGACGGCAAAGCGCTGTGTACGGCGCACTGCGGTTCGGTCGAAGAGTTCCTCCTGCAAAGCCGTAAAGTCGCATACGAGCCTTTCGGAGTTGAAACGCGCTTGTGGAAAGCCGGCGAAGAAGTTCCCGCCGTCGGCACGTGGAATAATTTTTTGAATATCGACACGGATTCCGATGATCCGATATTCGAAGATCTGGCCGCTCCGGATTTTGTTTTCGACGCGTATATCGAAGATCAGCTTTTCGAAAAAAAATACGATCCCGATCTCGTCCTTGAACGGATTTTGCCCGACGGCGTTCACTTAAAACCGGAAGAGCGGAAAATTCTTTTATTGCATATCGATTCGTGCCACGCTATAATAAAAAAGGATTACAACTGGTTTGCCGATTTTCATATCGGGCCGTTGCGTCGTCGCGCGCTTGCACTGTACCGGAAAGCGAGCCGGCTCGTGCTGGAAATCGATCGATCCGCGGTAAACCTTGAGCGCTATCCGCAGCAGGAGCTCGTCATCCTGTCGCAGATATATAACCACGTTTTGCGCATGTTGGAGATGATCGAACGCGAGCCTACCGCTGCAGCTGAAGACGTCGATGAGATCGCGGCATCGCTCGACGGCATGGAATGTAATTTTGAAGATATCAGCGGCGAACTTACCGATGCCGTCAAATCGGAAAGCGGCAGCGGGTTTGTCGTTGTAAAATGATAATTAAGTCGAATGACGAGTTTCGAAAGTATTTCTAAACAAAGCGATGCTTTCGGCGAGAACCCGTCCGCTTAGCCGCGGTCGAGCTTTTAGGGGGCAGGCTTCCGTAAGCCTGACGCTCGAAATGGCACACAGCCGGAACCTCTCCGTAAGCATAATTTTATTTTTTTGAAACTGTCATTCGGTTGATGAGCAAAATGGACGGAAAATTTCGAGTTCTAGCAAACTCGAAATTGAACAGATTATTAATTATTATTGATAGGAGCGATTATGGACGAAAAAGCAATTAAAGCGATTGCAGCGAGCGTGCGCGGCCTTTCGATGGATGCCATTCAAAAGGCGAATTCGGGGCATCCGGGTATTCCGCTCGGAGCTGCGGAATTGGCGGCCGTTCTCTACGGCGACATATTAAAACACAATCCCGCCGACTCGAAATGGGCAGACCGCGACCGTTTTTTGATTTCCGCGGGACACGGCTCTATGTGGCTGTATGCGATCTTGCACCTTGCCGGCTACAAAGTGACGCTCGACGACATAAAGAGTTTCCGCCAAGTAGGTTCGAAATGTCCGGGTCACCCCGAATACGGCGCGACGGACGGTGTTGAAAACACGAGCGGCCCGCTCGGACAGGGTGTGGCGATGGCGGTGGGCTCGGCAATCGCGGAAACGATGCTTGCCGCGCGATTCAATACGGCTTCTCGTAAAATCGTTGATCACTATACGTATTCGCTCGTCGGCGAAGGCTGCCTCCAGGAAGGCGTCGCCTCCGAAGCGTCGAGTCTTGCGGGGCACTTGAAGCTCGGAAAGCTCATCGTATTCTACGACGAAAATAAAATCAGCATAGACGGTTCGACCGATATCGCGTTTACCGACGATATTGCAAAGCGCTACGAAGCGTACGGTTGGCAGGTTTTGAAAGGTTCGATGTACGAACCTGAAAAGATTATTAAATTGACTGAAGAAGCGAAACAATGCACCGACAAACCGACGCTCATCATGCTTACGTCGGTCATCGGAAAATACGCGCCGAAGCAGGGCACGCCCGACGTACACGGCGCTCCCCTCGGAGAAGCAGGCGTAAAGGCTGCGAAGGAAGCGATCGGTTTGCCTTCCGACAAAGACTTTTACGTGCTCCCCGAAGCGTACGATTATTTTGCCGCAAAAAAAGCGGCTTATGCGGAGCGCGAAGCGGAATGGAAAAAAGAATTCGAAGCGTGGTCTGAAGAAAATCCCGAACTTCGAAAAGAGTGGGACGCTTTCCATACCGACTCTCCCACGAACGACGTTCCCGACGTTTCATTCAAAGTCGGAGATTCCCTTGCAACGCGCGATGCGAGCGGCAAAGCGATCGTCATGATCGCAAAGCGTTACGGGAATTTCGTCGGCGGTTCGGCGGATTTGACAGGGCCGAATAAAACGAAGATCGACGATTTGGACGGCGTCTATTCGGCCGAAAATCGAAAAGGGCGCATGATCGAATTCGGCATCCGCGAGTTTGCGATGTCGGCGATCAGCGCAGGTATCAGTCTGCACGGAGGTCTTCGCCCGTTCTGTGCGACCTTCCTCGTGTTCAGCGATTACCTCCGTCCGTCGCTGCGCGTCGCATCTCTTATGAAGCAGCCAGTCATATACGTTTTTACGCACGATTCTATTTACGTCGGTGAAGATGGACCGACTCACCAGCCGGTCGAAACGCTCGCTTCTCTCCGTGCGATCCCCGGCGTACAAGTGCTCCGTCCGGGTGATGCCGAAGAGACGGTCGAAGTGTGGAAGATGGCCTACGAAAGCAAAGATCATCCGGTTTGCCTTGCGCTGACGCGGCAAAAACTTGCCGTATACGAAAAAGCCGACAAAGACTGGAAAAAGACGATCCGCACGGGCGCCTACGTCGTGCAGGAAGGAAGCGCCTCTCCGGATATTACCGTTCTTGCATCGGGCTCCGAAGTGAATACGGCGCTTGAAGCGGCGAAGCTCGTTCCCGAAAAAAAGATCCGCATCGTATCGGTTATCGATTTGAAGCGATTTTCCGAAGCGGACGATGCGGCGCGAAGCAAAATCATCGGAAATGCAAAGCGCATCGTCGCCGCGGAAGCGGGTATCGGTACGGAGTGGTTCCGCTTCGTAAAAGATCGCAGCGATATCTTCAGTATCGAAACCTTCGGCGAATCGGGGCCGGCGGAAAAAGTTGCGGAGCATTTGCACTTTACCGCTTCCGATCTCGCAAAGGTGCTGAAGCGCTGAGCGCCGCATCGCAGGTGAAAGCGCCGCTTCTTACGCTGAAAGCGCAAAGTAAAAATTGTGCGGCGGTAATGAATGCAAACTTCGATTTGATTAATAAAAATTATTAAACCGCAGGGGCTTTTCTCTGCGGTTTTTTTCTTTCAAACGGCTTGCTTCCGGAGTGCGGCGGTATCGGGTGATGTGTTCGATATTCGGTCGGTACCGTTTCGGACGGCGCATATCGGAAGAACCCGCCTTCCGCACTTCGCTCACGCTCATCCGCGCTCGTGCGCGGACGCTTCGCGGTGCTCCACGCGGGCGTAGGCACATTTTGCAGCGCGCGGAATTTTCGAAGACACAAGCGATTTCGCAGCGGAAATGCGCGACGCCCGATTTTTTCGAATGGATCGCCGCTCCTCCCAAATCTTCCGACGAGATATCCATAAACATAACCGATTTGACGACTTTCGGTCCGGTGATAAAAAGTTCGCTTATCTTATCGATTGCAAAGATAAAATCGGTGATGCCCGGCGAATACACGGCGCCTCCCGCACAGGGACCGGCGACGATCGAAATCTGCGGCACCGAACCGGCTGCGCGGACGTTCTGGTAAAAGAGGTCTCCGTAGCCGCCCAGCGCGTCGACGCCTTCCTGAATACGCGCTCCGCCGGAATCGTTTATACCGATAACGAGGTACCGCGCTTCGATCGCTTTATCGATGAGTTCAGCGATTTTTTTGCCGTGCATGAGACCGAGAGAGCCGCCCTGCACCGTAAAATCCTGCGCGTATACCGCGACCGTCCTTCCGTTTATCTTTCCGAATCCGGTGATGACGCCGTCATAGGGCAGATTCTTCGTTTCCATGCCGAAGCTCGTGCAGTTGTGGCGTACACCCGAATAGATTTCCATAAATGAATTTTCATAGCACAGAGCGCGAATACGTTCGATTGCGTGGAGTTTTCCTTATTTCATGCTGTTTTTCGACATTGTATTCCATAAGATATTCCTCGTTCCAAAATAATGTAAGCGTATATTTTATGATACTCCATCATTTCCGCGCTGTCATATGACAAAAATCAATTTGTCAAAAATCAATTTTATGTCGAAGTCGTACCGGACGTGTTCGGGACGACCGATCACTACTTTAGGTAAAGAGGCGAAGTTTCGTACGTCGCGATCGGATACAGTGAAATAGAATGTTCCGGGAATTTTTATGTACAGAATTTAAATTGCAATTTTCAAACAATCAATTTTTACTGTTTATATTAAGTAAGGAAATTTTATAACATAGAGATCTCTGTGCAATAGATAAATAAAAACTTGACAGCTCAATAATGAGGTCTTATAATTTTCTTGTTAAGAAGATATATCCTTTTTAATTTAATAGTGTAATAGGAGGAATCTAATGAAAAGAGTAATAGTATTATTAGCGGCTGTAATTTTAATGATAAGTTCGATCGCTGTTGCTATGGGTACGCAAGATACTATAAATGGTACCAAAACAATTGCACTTTCTATTGCACACGATAATCATCCGGGTGATCCTCTTACGGAAGCTTGTAATTATTGGGCTACAATTTTAAAAGAACGTTCAAATGGAACAATGATACTGACATGTTATCCCTCAGGACAATTAGGGTCAAAAAATGATTTGATTGACCAGATGCTTGCAGGAGATCCTATTATGGTCGTCGTTAATGGACCTTTTGCTGCCGATAGAGGAGTTAATGACATCGGTATAATTCAAGCACCATATTTATTTGAGAATTGGGAACAGCTTGATAAACTTATGGCAAGTAGTTGGGGGCAGGAACAAAAGAGAAGGATGGCCAATATAGGTCTGCAAGTTATTGCCGATAATTGGCGATATGGAGTGCGACATACATTAACGACGAAAAAGGTTGTACATCCGTCGGATTTAAAAGGGATGAAAATCCGTACGCAAGGTAGTACAATTCATATTGAAGGTTTTCGTTGTCTTGGAGCGACACCGACACCAATGACTTTATCAGAAGTTTATACTTCACTTCAACAAGGTGTCGTCAATGGTCTTGAAAATCCACTTTCTGTTTTATATAGCGGAAAATTTCAAGAGGTTGCAAAGTATTTAGCTCTTGATGCTCATATCTACGATTTATCATTTGTTTGTATAAGCAGCAATGTATTCGAAAAACTTACTCCTACGCAGCAAAAATTGCTTATTGAAACAGGATTGGAAGCAGGTACAAAACAAAATGAGCTTGCGGTAAAAGCCGATGCGGAATGTTTGCAAAAATTAAAGAAAGAAGGAGTGACCGTTTCTGAAGTAAGTTTTAAAGAATTTCAAACAGCAGCGTCTTCTTTTTATATGAACAAAGATATTACCGGTAAATGGACTCCGGGTTTGATCGATACGGTTACAAATATTATTAATAAGTAAAGTATTGCTTTGAATTTCTTATAGAAGCATCTCCTGAAACTGTTTTTTTAGAGGTGTTTTATAATTTCGTTGGTATATTTTTTTCGAGGGTTTTATAATGAGAAAGATATGGGCGGAGTGGGATTTAAATATTGCAGCGATTGCTATGGTTTGCCTTGTTTGTCTCACTATTATCGGAGTCGTATTCCGTTATATCCTTAATAATCCGATTACATGGTTGGAAGAACTACAGGTCGTTTTAATCGTCTGGGCGTGCTTTCTCGGTGCCAGTGCCGCGTTTCGTGCCGGTAAACATATGTGTATGGAATTTATATATGAAAAAGTCAGTCAGAGATTCAGATTGATTTTAGATATATTTATTCTTGCCGTTACCGTTTTTACTTTAGCACTGTTTGGATATCAATCGATTAGAATGATTTTGTCATATACAATGCATAATCGAGTGTCAAGTAATTTGCATATTCCCAGCTTTGCTAATTATTGTATCATTCCAATTTGCTGTATTACTATGATTATCAATGATGTCCGATCTTACATTGAGAAATATAGCAAAGATAGAACGGAATTTACTAATAAACAAACGATGGAGGAAACATAATGATTCCGCCTCAGGCTATCATCATTCTAATGCTCCTGTTGATGTTCTTAAAAATACCTGTATTTATTTCTGTGCTTTTTGCTGCAAGTATATATTTTTTGAGCCATAGTGTTCCAAACCTCTTGTTAGTGCAACGTTTTGTTGCCGGTATTGAAAGTATCCCTCTGCTTGCTATTCCGTTTTTTGTCGGAATGGGCGTATTTATGAATCGTTCCGGTATTACCCGCAGAATTATGGCTTTTGCAAGCGTATGTGTTGGGCATATGGCAGGAGGACTTGCGCAAGTTAATATTCTTGTTTCTACGCTAATGGGTGGTATTTCAGGATCCAATTTAGCTGATGCAGCGATGGAAGCGAAAATGCTTGTTCCTGAAATGCGTAAAAACGGTTATTCAAATGAATTTTCAAGTGTCGTGACAGCGTTTTCTTCATTAATTACTCCGCTTATTCCTCCCGGAATCGGTATGATTATGTATGCTTCGGTTACTGGGGTTTCTGTCGGAAAATTGTTTGTCGGAGGACTTACGATCGGCTTTGTATTATGTGTAATGGAAATGGTGCTTACCGTGGTTATTTCAAAACAAAGGGGGTATAAGTCCATTCGTACCAGCTGGGTTACCGGCAAAGAATTTTTTCATGCATTACAAGGCGCGATTATTCCGTTACTAATGCCTATTATTATCATAGGGGGAGTACGCATCGGCGCATTCACGGCATCGGAAGCAGGGGCTGTCGGTATTTTTATTGCGATTATATTAGGTTTCGCTTATAAAGAAATGACATTTGAGAATCTAAAAGAAGGATTTAAAGAAACGGTCATTTCAAGTGCAACAATTCTCTGTATTATCGGTGCTGCAAATGCACTTTCATGGACGCTCACAAAGGAACAAGTGCCGCAGCATTTGACACAATGGATTGTCGGTCTTGTATCAAATAAATACATATTTTTATTTTTAATAAATATATTTTTACTAATATTAGGTATGCTTATTGAAGGTAATGCAATTACAATTGTTGTTGCACCGTTACTCTTTCCTCTTGCCAATACTTTCGGTATCGACCCGATTCATTTTGCGATGATTTTTATTTATAATTTGGCAATAGGTGCATTATCTCCCCCAATGGGTACGGTTATGTATGTTACCTGCGGTGTAACAGGCTGTAAAATTGCCGATTTTATTAAAGAATCTATTATATGGTTCATTGTATTGCTTGCATTGATGTTTGTTATTACCTATGTTCCGATAATATCTACATTTTTTGTCAATTTAATTTATTAGGAAATTCATATGCCAAGCACGATAAAGAGAGGTATGAGAATAGATCCAAAAGATACCGTTGGAGTCGTACTGGAAGATATAAAACGAGGCGAAATGGTTTGTTGCGGCGATATCACCGTAACGGTACAGGAAGATATTCTTATGCCCCATAAAATCGCTTTAGTTGATATAAAAAAAGGAGATTCTTTATATAAATACGGTGAAATTATCGGATATGCAACGCAGGATATCAATAAAGGAGAACATGTCCACGTGCATAATTTAGATTCCGAAAAGATCATGAAGCAGTAAATTATGATAACATTTAAAGGTTATGTACGTCCTGACGGTAAAGTCGGCGTAAGAAATTATGTTGTTGCAATAGCAAATGCAAGTTGTGCTACGGGTATTATAAATAAGATTGTTGCCCAAGTTCCGGAAGTAGTTCCTCTTATCCATACTGACGGATGCAGTGCGCCAGGGGAATACGACAGATGGCGTATGTTTTTGCACGGTATCGGTGACAACCCGAATATTTTCGCTACTATTTTGATTGGTGTCGGATGTGAAACGGATGATGCAAAAGAACAGGCTGCAATTATAGCAAAAAACGGAAAGCCCATTTTTGCCGAAATCGTCCAAGATGACGGCGGCGGTGAAAAGGTGACACAAGATGCTGTCGAATTTGCAAAAAAAGCGTTAGTCGAATCAAAAAAGTGTAAGAGGACGGAAGTGCCGCTCAGTAATTTAATACTTGGTACCGAATGCGGCGGTTCTGATGCTTTAAGCGGATTAACGGCAAATCCGGTAATTGGATATGTATCCGATTTTGTTGTAAACAATGGGGGGACTGCAATACTCACGGAAACGACTGAATTAATAGGTACAGAAGATATTTTATATCGACGAGCTATAAATAAACAAGTTGGAGATAAGATAAAAAAGATTATTTATGATCAAGAAATCGCCGTACGCAATGTGATGGGAGAGGGTGCATCCCGTATGATTGCTCGCGGTAATATGGCAGGCGGTATGTCGACGATTCAGGAGAAATCACTGGGGTGTATCCGGAAGGGAGGAACGACGACTATTATGGATGTCATTGATTACGGAGAACCGGTCGGCAATCGAAAAGGACTCATTATCATGGATGGACCGGGATATGATCCGGATTCAATTGCCGGAGAGTTTGCTTCCGGCGCACAGGTTATTTGTTTCAGTACAGGTCGCGGTAATCCGCTCGGCTTTCCTGTCGCTCCGGTCATCAAAATTTGTTCTAATACGATTACATTTGAAAAAGTCGGTGGTGTTGGCGGTGATATGGATATCAATGCCGGAGCGATTATTACAGCAGGAAAATCACTCGAAGAACTTGGCGAAGAAGCTGTAAAGTATCTTCTTGCAACAATCAATGGACGTGAAACAATGCCCGAAAAGCATGGATATGGGGGTGCACTTTGTGTCTATTCTTCGACAAGTCCGTTTTAGCTTTTATGTTCTTATGAGGGATATTGTCTTCATAAGATTCCGTTGTAAGGTACTATCACCGTTACCGAGAACAAACTCGGCACCGCCGAAGGTGAAGCGCGCGGCATTTGCGTTACGGCACGGGAATAATGGATAATTTCTTTAATTTGTAATGGGTAATTACCCATTACAAATTAGCGATTATAAATTAAAAAAATCGATATTAAAAAAGTCGACGCTTTTAAAGTTATTTAATCTGTGGTATAATACAATCAAGAGGGTGCCTATGCAAAAACGGTTTGATGATTTAACGATTACCGACGATTATATGTTTTGCGCGGTGATGCAGGATAAGTCTATCTGTACAACGGTTTTGAATATGGTGCTTGCAGACTCGATCGGGCCGATTAGCGATATAACTTATCAAAAAATATTCGACCAGGCAGGCTATGCAAAGGGCATACGCCTTGATGTGTGGGTTACCGACAGCAACGGCAGCGTGTATGACGTAGAAATGCAAACTACAAATCAACAAGACCTTGCCAAGCGTCTGCGCTACTATCAATCGGTTATTGATGTAAGCAGCCTTGAAAAGGGCGGACATTATACCGACTTGCCCGATTCATTCATCATCTTTTTTTGCCCGTTCGACTATCTAAACAGAGGCTTACCGGTATACACCTTCAAAACGGTATGCAGTGAAGATAACGTAATCGTATTAGCGGACGGCGTAACCAAGGTCATTATCAACAGCACTGCGGCAGATAAGGAGCCTGATCCTGAACTAAAGGCTTTTTTGGAATACATGAACGGCATAACAAGTGACAGCCCCTTTATCCGCAAGATAGAACGGTATATCAAAGAACTGAAAGAAAATGAAGAGAGGAGGAAAGAATATATGTTAATACAAGCATTTGAAATGGATGCACGAAAAGACGGCATACAACAGGGCATACAGCAAGGGCTGCGGCAAGGTATACAGCAAGGTAAATCGCTCGGTCTTGCTGAAGGTTCCCGTCAAAAAGCTCTCGAAACGGCACGGATTTTAAAACAGCTTGGCGATTCCGTAAAAAAGATAATGCAAGCTACCGGCCTTAGCCAAGAAGAAGTGGAATCGATTAGCTAATCGGTAATTTGGTAATTTCAATGGTTAATGTGTAATTGGTAATGGCTAATTACACATTAAAATAAGTGACCGCTCTCAAGTCGGAGAAAATTTCGGCTACGGGGGCGGTTTTTTCTTCCAAACGGTTGACAACGGAACCGCCGTGTTCCCGGTGCAAATTTTGCAAACGAAGCTTATCGCTTACAGTATCTTATACTTTCCGATTTCTTTTCGCGTAACAATAAGAAACTACGGCGAAGACGATACTTGAGACCATCATCAAAAAGCAGAGGATTTGCCCCGTTGAAAAATTGAGGAGCGAAGCGTTCATATAGACGGGAGACGCCGTATCCTTTCCGATGCGGAAACCCAAATCCGCATCCGGCTCCCGGAAATATTCGATGACGAAGCGGAATGCGCCGTACCCGAAAACGTATGCGGCCGAAAGCATGCCGTCCCACCTTTTACGTTTTCTGATAAACCACAATATGCCGAACAGTACGACGCCTTCGAAAAACGCTTCGTATAATTGGCTCGGATGGCGCGGAAGGTTTACGGTGGCTCCCATAATTTCCATGTATATCTTTGCCGCAAAATCCTGCACCCATTTTAAGCTCGCAGAAAATTTTTCCGCTTGCGGAAAGACGATCCCCCACGGCATTGTCGTGATCCTTCCGTACAGCTCTCCGTTTAAAAAATTGCCGAGCCTGCCGAATGTGTAGCCTGCGGGGATCGCGACCGCTATCGCATCCATCCATTGGAGCGTGTTTTTTTTGTGCCGCCTGCACCACAGGATCGTACCGATAAGGCCTCCGATAAGGCCTCCGTGATACGACATGCCCGCAAGGCCCGTGAATTTATGCGTCACCGTGTCGAATGGCCAAAAGATAAGCCACGGCCGTTCGCGGTACATACCGCTCGTATCGTAGACGAGGGTCGAAAAGATGCGCGCGCCGATGAGCAAAAACACGATTCCCGTAGCGATAAAACCGAATATGTCGTCTTCGGTCGCTTTGTAATTTTTGCCGTCGAGCGCGCCTTCCAGCATTTCTTTTTTCAGCACGAAAAACGCCGTACCGAACGCGAATATGTACATGAGACCGTACCAGCGCAAAAGGCCGAGTACGGGGATGCCCGGAAAAATTTCGGGACGGATCCACGACGGGTAATTGCAATACAAGGGTAAAAACATCGCTTATACCTTAAAGCCTTGGGCTGCAGCCTGCACCAATTTCGATTTTAACAATATGTTTTCTTTTTTCAGCTGCGTCAGTTCGAACTGCTGCGTTTTGATCGTCTCGGCGAGCTCTCCGACCGTGAGCGTGCCGCTTCCGACCAAATCGTCGATGACCGACAGTTTGTAGTCGTAATCTTCGTTCGCTTCTTCTTCCGCCGTTTGGAAGGTTTCGGCACCGTCCGTGTCGGGAGAATAGGCGTCATCGAAGGTATGCGTTTCCGACGCGAGCACTTTTTCTGCGATGCGGTAGATCGCCTGCGAAAGTACCGCCTGCGGTTTGTATATGATGATCGGCAGCTGCGATTCGAGCGCTTTTTCCTGCAGCGAATCGCGATACATGATTCCCAAGTATTCGATATCGAGTCCGAGGTATTGGTTGCACGAACGGCGTATGCGCTGCGCTTTGTCCGCGTCTTTCGGATCGTCGATGAGATTCATGATGAGGCGCGGGCGGAACGATTTCATGCGTGACAAAAAGAGCGCGGTGTTTTCAGGATCCGCTTTGTCGAGGGTTTCAAGCAATTTGGGGATATACAGCCGCTGGAGCGACGTCGAATCTTTGCGCAGCGCTTCGAGCCTGTCGTATCCGGCCGTTCCCTTTTTAAACGTCGTGTACATGAGGCGGAAAACGGCGTTTTTGAGAAAGAGATAGCCGTTGAGCGTCGCGGTGACCGTCGGAGCGGTTACGATGATGCCCTGTGCGGAAAGCAAAAACATATCGAGGATGATCTGATGCGTTCCCGCTCCCAAGTCGAGGATGAGGTAATCGGCGTCGATGTTTTGAAAACTGCGCACGAGCTTTGTCTTTTGAAAAGGCTTGAGAGAGGTGAGACCGGGGATCTGACTGTCGCCTGCGATAAAGCTCACGTTTTCATAATCGGTCGGTACGATGATGTCTTCGAATTCGCCTTTGTCGGTGAGCCACGCGCCGAGGCTTGCCGCCGGATCCACGTGCTGACCGATCGCAAGATGCAGATTCGACGCGCCTAAATCCAAATCCGCAAGCACTGTTTTTTTGCCGGCCTGACCGAGCGCAATCGAAAGGTTTGCCGACAAAAGGCTTTTGCCGACGCCGCCCTTTCCGCTCGCAACGGGAATGATTTGCATACATCGATTATAACACACGTGCGCTTTTGTGCATAGTTGCGATCGCGTATGTTGTAATATTATGCGCTTTTATCCGAAACGTATATTGATACCGTCGTTGCGCGCCCGTGCGTCCTTTGTTATACTGCCGGTATGACTTTTTTAAAACGCACCGTGTTTACTCTCTTTTTTCTGTCGGCGGTCTTTTTCTCTTTTGCGGAAAAAACGCCGCTCAAAAACGTACACCGCTATAAGCTTGAAAACGGACTTGACGTATACGTCGTCGAAAATCATGCGGCGCCTCTTGCATATATCGAAATCGCGGTAAAGGCGGGCGGTATCGCGCAGACGAGCGAAAACGCGGGACTCTTTCATCTCTACGAGCACATGATGTTCAAAGGCAACGCGAAGTATCCGAATGCCGCGAGCGTGCAGCGCGCCATAAGCGATATGGGAGTGCCCGATTGGAACGGTACGACGGGCGCGGAGTGCGTCAATTATTATTTTACGGTGCCGTCGGCACTGCTCCGAGAGGGGATGGAGTTTTGGAGCTATGCGATCAGATCACCGCTTTTGGACGAAGCGGAATTCGAGCGCGAAAAAAAAGTCGTGCTTTCGGAAATCGAAGGAGGGCTTTCCGACCCGAACACGATTTACCGGTACGATATTCAAAAGACGCTTTTTCCGAAATATCCGTGGAGATGCGATCCTGCGGGCTCTCCCGCCGTCGTGCGGAATGCGACGCTCGATCAGATCCGCGCGATTCAAAAAACCTACTACATACCGAACAACGCTTCTCTCTTTATTGCAGGCGACGTGAATCCCGAGTCAGTGTATGCGCTTGCAAAGGAATTGTACGGTTCGTGGGAACGCGGAAAGGATCCGTGGGTCCCGCCGATCGAACAACAGCCTGTCGATCCGCTTTCGCACACGACCTTCCGTGTTATGCCTTACGACCGGATTTCGATCGATACGGCGCAAGTGTCCGTCATCTGGCGCGGCCCCGATGCGGGCTATGACAGAAAGGCGACCTATACCGCCGATATGCTCGGCTACTTTTTCGACGATCCCGAGGGTATCTACGTTCGAACGATGATGCAAAACGAAGCGCTCGGCATTCCCGATCCCGAGTACCTGTGGGAAGGCTATATGACCACTCGCGCGACGAGTACGCTGTCGTTCGGCGCTTTGCTTCTTTCGCCTGAAAACGATTTGCCGCAGCGCGCAGCTCTTTTTTATACGACGCTTACGGAAAATATCGTGGAGCGCATTAGGGGCGACGCGTCGATTTTTTCGAAGCGACAGTTTTCGCGCGTATATCAAAAGATAAAGGATACCTTTATCGACGACGCAGAAACGGCCGAGCGCGTAAAGACGAGTCTCCGTTTTTGGTGGATCACTGCGGATGCGGATTATTATTATCGCTATCTCGACAATATGATGAAAATCGATAAAAACGATATCGACCGTTTTTTGACGGAATATATTTCGGAGCGTAACGCGCTCGTCACGGTGCTCGTCAATCCCGCCGTGTACGAAAAGCAAAAAGAAGCGTTTGCCGCGGCGGGCTTTTCGGAGATCACGGCCGACACCGCATTTTGGTATAAAGATACGGAGACGGTAAAATGAAAGGATCTTATATGCGTTCGTTTTTTGTTTGTTTCGATTCGCGTGCGTCCGCTGGTCGCGGCGGTGAGAGATACGCTTTCTTTCGGCACACGTGGTTCCCGCGCCGTGTTCCCGTGCCGATCCGTTCCGCGAGGTTCGCTTTCTTTCGGCGGATATCGATTCCGTTCTGTGCGCTTTTGTTTTCGGCTTTTATCCTTTCGTGCGCGTCGGTAAAAACCGATAATGCGAAAGCCGCCGAGGGATGCGTTCCCGTCCGAAAGGATGTGCGGCATCTCCACCTTTCGAACGGCATCCCGCTCTACGTCCGAAAAAACACTGCGAACAGAAAACTCTCTCTTTCCGTCATCGTCAAAGGAGGAACTTCCTATCTCTCTCCCGAAACGTCCGGTTTGGAAAAGGCGCTCTTCGATATGATGACTCGCGGTTCGGAAAAGTACACATACGACGAACTCCGCGCTCTCGCGTACGAAACGGGCTTTTCGATTCTGCCGCAGGTTTCGCGTGAAGGCGCCGTCCTTTCGATGAGCTGTATCGATTATTATTTCGACAAAGTGCTGCCGGTTTTTGCGGATGCGTTTTTGCATCCTTCGTATGATTCGCAGCAGTATAAAAATCTTATGACCGATTACGCGCAGGAAATGCAGCGCTTCGAAAGCGATCCTGAAAGCATGCTCGCCTATCGAATGACGCGGACGATTTTTAAAGATCATCCCTATGCGGCAAGCTCGTCGGTAAAACCCGAATCGATCGGCAATATAACAGTCGAAGCGATGCGCTTGCTGCACGAGCGCGATACGGACGCGCGTCGCATTATGATCGTCGCGGTCGGAAATTACGATGAAAGAAAATTATTAAAAAAGCTCGACGCCGCTTTCGGTTCGATCCCCTCTCAGTCGTACGATCTTCTCTCCCCCGATGTGCCGCCGCTTACCGTATCGGGAGAACCGATCGTCATCGGAAGCAAAGCCGCTTCCGGCACGGGCTATCTTGAAAAAGCGGTGAGCGGCCCCTCGCTCTTTGACGACGATATGCTTGCTGCCTCCCTTGCCGCTTCCATGTATTCACAAGTGCTTTTCAACGTCGTGCGGGAAAAATACGGCGCGTGCTATTCGCCGAGCGCATCCGTCACTCCGATGCGGGCGGGACTTGCGAACGTGTATATATTTAAGGCGAGCGATTTGGCGAACGTCGTGCGCTACGAAAAAGAAGCCCAATCGATTTTCGCATCGGGCAAAGTGATCGACGGAAAAAACGACGACGGCACGTATCTTTTTTCGTCCGTAGCCGACAGGCTTCGAGGCTATAAAAATCAATATGTCAATTCGTTTTACGCTTCGTCCGTGACGAACGCCGGCGTCGCTTCGCGCCTCGCATACAGCCTCCTCATGTTCGGCGACCCGTATGCGTACGACGAAAAAATCGCCGAACTTTTTTCGGTGAGCGCCGACGATGTGCTCCGCGCATTCCGAAAATATTGGGCTGCAGGCGGCGGCCGGTGGTTTTGCGTCGTCGGCCCGGAAGATATCGGTAATATTAAATTCTAGCCGTATACGCCCGTGATGAGGCGCCAGCCCATGCTCCCTTGTTTAGGGAAAGGCGGAAGCGCGTCTTTCGTAAACCACTTCGCTTCGACGAGTTCCGATTCCTGCACTCGTATGTCGCCGCTTTTATATTCGGCGCGAAAGCCGAGCATAAGCTGGTCGGGAAAGGGCCAGCCCTGGCTTCCGACATAGCGCAGGTCTTTTATTTCGATGCCGACTTCTTCGCGCACTTCGCGTACGACCGCCTGTTCCGCGCTTTCACCGATTTCGATAAAACCCGCAATACACGTATGGATATTTTGATTGCGGCCTCGGTGTTTTGCGAGGAGGAGTTTATCGCCCTTTGTTACCAGTACGATGACGCACGGTTCGATGCGCGGAAAAAACTGTGCGCCGCAATTCGTACAGTTTCGCGCGGAAAGCTTTTCGTCGTCGGTGAGAGGGGCGGCGCAGGAAGGGCAAAAATTGTATGTGCGCCGCCATGAGAGCATTCCCTTTGCGCGTGCGGCACGGGTACCTTCGCTTTCGTCGTGTTCGGCAAAATAGCTTCGGATCGGGATGAGTTCGTAATTTTCATCGACTGTGCCGTCTTGAAGGAGGGCGGCTGTGTATGCGTACGGCGTTTCCGAAAAAATATCGCGAACGGAGTTCGATTCGCGCAAAGCGCGCCACGCTTTTTCGTCGGGAAGTGCGTGCGAATCTTTACGTACGAGCAAGTCGTTGCTGCGGAAAATATAGTAGTCCATAGACAGGCTTACTATATCGAGCGGATGCTCTTTTGTAAATGTTGCACTGTATCTCGCGGCAAAAACGAAAATTGATAATGAGCGGAAGGGAGAGCGGACGCTGTCGTTTCGAGCGGCCTTATGAAATTCAAAATCGAGTTTTTATGCTGTCCGCTGTACGCGCGCACTCAGCGGATCCATCCGCAAAAGGCGGCCTGTACGGTAAAAGGTTTTTGCACGTCGCCGCCCGTTTCCCGCCTGAACGATCCGAAGCGCTCGTCGCATCCCGTGCAGTCATCGCATACGGCGATATTTTCGTCGCGGACGCCCGAGGCTTCGAGGAGTGAAAGATTTGCTTTTTCAAGCGAAAGCCGGTAGCGCTTTGCATTTGCATATCCGCTTTCGTATTCGCGTACACAATCGTCGCAAAAGTTCTTTTTAAAATACGATGCGCGCTCTTCGTCTACGATATAACAGCAGCTTCGTATATGCGGACCGAGCGCGACGGATAAGTTTTTTACATCGGTTCCGTATATTCGCCGCATTACGGCGATCGCTTCCGTAACGATTCCCGTTCCCTTCCATCCCGAATGGGCGACGCCGAAGACGCCGCGTTCCCGTTCATAAAAAAATATCGGCATACAGTCCGCCGCCGTGACGACGGGCATGAGCGACGTATGTGCCGTGACGATGCCGTCGCCCTGTAAGCCGTACGTATCGGAGGCGGATGAGACGGAGTATACGATTTTCGAATGGATGAGTTCAAGCGGAACGGGATCACACGGCGCACCGTTTTGCGAAGCGCTTCCGCCCGATGCGATTTCTTTAAGCAGCGTATCGCGCGTTCCATTCGTTTCGTTCCAGCGGAATCGCATGCTTCCCGCTTTTTTGAGCGTCATGCCCCAAAAGGGCGCATCGTGCATGAGCGGTTTACCGTCTGCGTAAAAGGGGCGTACGGCGTATCGCTCTTCGCACGAGAGGGTGATGCGAGTCATTCTGCCGCCGCCGCATCGGAAGGGGCTTCGCGCGGTAAATTGAAGGGTTCGATTTCCGCGAGAAGCTTGAACGCGTTTTGCAGTAAGCTTCGTACGTCGAGCATTTTGTCTCTGAAATCCTGATTGTCGCGTCCTTGAATCGTCATGAAGTTCTGCAGAACGTCGTAGTCCGCGCTTTTGCTTTCGTTAAAGATGCCGGAAAAAATATTTTCGATCGTGCGGCATTCTTTGCAGAAGGCGCTGCCGAGTTCACGGACTTCCGCTTCGATTGCGAGCATCAACGAGTCGATACGCTCCTGTCCCTTCAGCGAGCGTATATGTTCGGATGCGATGCTTTCGAATACGATACCCTTCGTACCGCGCGGGGCAAGCGATTCGGTAAACGCTTCGATTTTTTTATTTGTCGAGGCGAAATCGTTGACGGCTTCGGAAAATTCGATGCGGTTTTCGTTTTTTAGAAAGATGCCTTCAAGCATGAGCGTCGTAAGCGTCGGCATCGCTTCTCCGTATTTATTCGAAGCAAACCACGCTAAAAATCCCGCCGTCATTTCGCAGCGGAACGGAATGCCTCCCCACAGCGACGCCCACGGGCGGTACGGCAGTTCGGGAAATTCCTGCAGTCCGAAATGCACGTAAAGAGAATCGACGAGCTGATGTTTTTTTCTGTCGGTGAGCCACGAATTCCACCTCTCGTCGAAGATCGCTTTCCATTGACCGCGGAATTTTATCGACCAGTCTTCCGCTCCTCCGAACGGCTCCGGAAACCACGTACAGTTTCCGTGTACGATCCGTCCGATCGGAACAAGCGGGACGGTTTCGATAAACATACGTATGCTTGAAAGCGTCGCCGCCGCTTTTTTCAAAAAATCTTTCAGCGCTTTTTCGGAGTCGGCATCGAGGGCGAGCGTACGCGTCGCTTTTCGCTGAACGAAGAAAAAGAGGCTTTCAAGCACTTCGTTTGAAATCGATACCCCGTTCGACAGCACTCGCGCGAAGGATGCGTAATCGGTGTGCGCGTTTCCGAAGGGACAGGTGTGCGAGCTCGATGCGATCGCGGTAAATTGCGCGAGAAAGTGCAGATACGGCAGAGCGGTAAACTGCCTCAGCCATTCTACGGCGCGCACCGCTTCGTACATATTCGCCTTTGCTTCGCTTGAAATGTCGCGGATCGCCGCATCGAGTTTGCGTGCAAGTGAAACGCGCAGTTCGTTCGTGAGCGGCCGGTCGAACGGGATCGCATAGGGATCGGCTTCGTTGTCGATGTGTTCCGCGATTTCGGGCGCGACGAAGGTACTTAAAAAAACGTAGAATTCGCCGGAGTTCTCATATGCCGCGGCGATGTAGGGTTTGAAAAAAGAAGCGCAGTCATGAATGTCTTTGAGTTTTTCGTAAAAGATTGATTCCAATACGCCGTGCGGAAAATCGATCAAGCCCGGATGCGCACGGGCGATTTTTCGCGCCGTATCCGCCATAACGTCTTTATTGTAGAGCGTCTCCCGGCTTTGATTCGTAAGCAGCGCGCGCAGCCATAAAATGAAACGATACAAAGGCGATTCGGTTTGTATACGGACTTGGAGCGTTCTCGTGTCGGATGCCTGTTCTGCCGGAACCGAAAGCGGCTGCGGAGGCAAAGCCGCAGTTTCCTGTTTCAGCCTTTCAAGCAAAAACCGCCGTTCTTCCGCACTTATACCGGAGACGAGTTTATCGAAAGAATTGTTGAACGCTTCGTTTTTCAACATATCGCTTGCCAGTGTACTTTATATCGGAGCGAATGTCGAGTTTCGATTGTCCGGTTGCCATACGACAAAAAAGCCGGCATAACGCCGGCATTTGCGGTCACGGCAATAAGCGCGCTGTATGCGTTCTTTTGCCGACCTTCATTTCATGCGCGGTCATTCCGACCGGCTGAATATCAGTGATCCAAGACAGCTGTGTACGGGGGATTTTCAACCATAGGCTGCCCTCCTTACCGCTCGTCCTCAACGGCGCTAACCGTTCCGGCGTGCTTCTCACGCTCTGTCCCTTTCACCGCTTGTAAGTATACCACAGATTTCAAATAATGCAAGCAAAATTTTTTAAATTTTCTCCTTGTCCGAAAGCTTCGATTTTCCGACGATTTCCCTGATTTTTTTTATCGTTCCGGAGGTTGAGATTTTATGCCGTTTTGCCGATAGTTGAGGTAAGGAATCTGTACACTGAAAACGGATGTACGGTTCCCAAATTAAAGATTTACTCGCTGTGCTGTTTTATGGGACGGCTATTTTAATACACGCTGCCGCCCCATACTTTACAGCGGAACACGCGGGGTAATTTCCTCGCAGGCGTTTGATGTTTCGAGAGGCATAAAATGGCGGAAGAACAGTCGGTACTCCAAA
This sequence comes from Treponema sp. Marseille-Q4523, assembly GCF_016901105.1. Lineage (NCBI taxonomy): Bacteria > Pseudomonadati > Spirochaetota > Spirochaetia > Treponematales > Treponemataceae > Treponema > Treponema sp. Marseille-Q4523. Next base: position 87,626 of record NZ_JAFEVM010000003.1, read on the forward strand.
AAACGGCGGATACGGCAAAAGTAAAGCGCAGCTATACGGCGGGTGAATTCGAAGGCCCGCTCGATTTATTGTGGACGCTTATCAGGGAAAGCAAAGTCAATATCTACGATATTCCGATAGCCGAGATCACCGATCAATATCTTGAATATCTCGATTATGCGGTGCAGACCGATTTGGGCGATCTGTCGGAATTTTACAGTTGGGCGGCGAAGCTTCTCTATATCAAAAGCCGTATGCTGCTCCCCGTTGAAATCGAGTATGACGACGATGACGAAGATCCGCGGCAGGAGCTCGTCGACCGCCTTATCGAATATCAAAAATTCAAGCGGTTGTCCGCGCTTATGGAAGAGCAGGAAGATACGTCGGAGTGGAATTTCGAGCGCGCGAAGATCCAGCGCGTGCTGCCTTTCGACAAAGACGACGGCATCTGGGAGCAGATCGATACGTGGGATCTCCTTCAGCAGATGCAGCGGATTTTCCGCGACATGGTTTCTCAGTATTCGAACGAAAAGATACTGAACATGTACGAAGAGATTTCGATCAACGAAAAGATCACGCTCATGAACGAAAAGCTCGAAGAGGCGGGCGAGTGCATGTTTACGGATTTGATCACGAGGCCGGGAAACGAAATGGATATCATCTGTTCGTTTATGGCGCTGCTCGAAGCGGTAAAAGACCGGATGATCGCCGTCTTCCAAAACAGGCTCTTTGGTGATATAAAGATATGCAGACTGAAAGAAGAACACGCGGCGGCTTCGGTTTCGGGTGCCGGCAGTGCAAGTGTACAGGGGTGATTGAAGCGGTATGGAGCTTGAAAAAGAAACGGCATTGATCGAAACGATCCTCTTTCTCGAAAGCGAACCCGTGAGCGAGCGTTCGCTTGCAAATATTTCCCAGCTTTCGAGCGAAGTCGTCAAAAAGTGTATCGACGCTTTAAAAGAACGCCTTGCCGAAAAGTCGAGCGGTATCGAACTGCAGATGATCACCGGCGGCTGGTCGCTCGTTCCGAAAAAAGAATTGTGGCAAGCGCTGCGGGAACGCTACGGTTCCAAAAGCGAAGGAAAGCTTTCGCGCTCGGCTATGGAAACGCTTTCGATCATCGCGTATTCGCAGCCGATCACCCGCGGCGAAATCGAAGCGATCAGAGGCGTGTCCGCCGACAATATGATCCGTCTGCTTTCGGAGCGAAATTTAATAAAAGAAGTCGGCAAAAAAGACGTGCCGGGAAAACCGGTGCTCTTCGGCACGACAAAAGAATTTTTAAAATTTTTCCGTTTGAACAGCATATCCGAATTGCCGAAGCTCGACGAAGACGAAGCCGAGAGGTTCGAGCTTGCCCGCTGACTTTTCGTTTCCGATGAGGCTGCAGGCATACCTTGCTCGATCGGGTGTCGCAAGCCGCCGCGCATCGGAAGAGTACATCGCGTCCGGCCGCATTTCGGTAAACGGAAAAATCGTTACGACGCTCGGTACGAAAGTGTCGTCCGCCGATAAAGTGGCGGTCGACGGCAAGATCGTTTCGCCCGAAAAAGAGTTCCGCTACGTGCTTCTCAATAAACCTGCAGGCTATGTGTGTTCTCTTTCCGATGAAAAGGGGAGACCCGTCGCATCCGATTTGTTAAAATCCGCATACGCCGAAAGGTTGTACAATGTCGGACGCCTCGATATGTTCAGCACCGGATTGATAATTTTTACGAACGACGGAGGCTTTGCGGCAACCCTTTCTCATCCGTCGGCGGAACTCGAAAAGGAATACGCCGTCGAAACGAGTACGCATATCCCGCGCACGCTTGCAGCCGATTTTGAAAAGGGCATCCGCATAGACAATGTATTTTACCGCTGCATCAAAGCCGAAGAACGCAATGCACGAAAAATGCACATCGTTTTGATCGAAGGCAAAAACCGCGAGATACGGCGAGTGTTCGAATATTATCAAGTCGGCATCAAATCGCTTGAGCGCGTGCGGATCGGGAATGTAACGGTCAACGGACTTAAACGCGGCGAGTTCCGCGATCTAACGAAGGGCGAAGTGCGCGGTCTTCTCGCACTGTGCAAAAATTCGGGAACGGAGCGATTTTAGAAAGGCGCGGATATACGCTGTGCGTCAGTGTGCACGGCCAAAAACTTTTTCGGAAATTGATTCGAAGTCCGCGAAAGCGGACACGTAGAATCAGTTCTTTGCAGAACGAGCCGAAGGCTCTAATTTCCTGCAAAAGTTTTTATGGGAGGATATATGGTTATTGCGATAGACGGACCGGCGGGTACCGGTAAAAGCACGATCGCATCTCTTATTGCGAAAAAGCTCGGCATTACGTTTTTAAACAGCGGAAGCTTTTATCGCGCGCTCACGCTCGCAATTTTGCGAAGCGGCATCGACGTGCACGACGAACGGACGGTCGTCGATTTTTGCAAAAAACAAAAACTCGATTACGTCGATTCGCATTTGATTCTAAACGGCGATGACGTCGAATCCTTACTGCACTCGGACGAAGTGAGCGCTCATGCGGCGGGCGTGTCCGCGTTTCCCGAAGTGCGCCGTTTGGTCAACGCCCGCCTTCGCGAATTAACAAAATCGCTCGACATCGTTTCGGAAGGACGTGATATGACGACCGTCGTATTTCCCGATGCCGAGTGTAAATTCTATCTCGACGCGTCGCTCGACGTGCAGGCGGAGCGGAGATTCAAACAGGGCGTGAGCGGTATGACGCTCGAAGAGATCAAAGAAGCGATAAAAAAGCGCGACGAAATCGATAAAAACAAAAAAGAAGGCGCCCTCGTCATTGCTCCCGACGCCGTATATATCGATACATCCACCTTGACGATAGAGAAAGTTTGTGAGATAATATTAAATCAAATTCACGAAAAAGGGTCAAAGATGGAAACACAGGAAGTGGAAAAGGAACAAAACCAGGACTCCAAGGATAAGTTCCAGACACAATTAGAAGAATCTCTGAACAGTTTGAGCACGCCGGAAAACGGACAGCTCGTCGACGGAACGGTCGTCGCGGTTACCGACGATACCGTATTTGTCGATGTAAACTGCAAATCGGAAGGCAGGATCCCCAAATCGGAGTTCGGCTCAAAGGTGCCGGAAGTCGGGGATACGGTTACGGTTAAACTCGTCAATAAATTCGGCAAAAACGGTCCGGAGATTTCCAAACGGCAAGCCGATGAAAAGCGCTTGTGGAAAGACATTACCCAAGCGTTCAAAGATAAAACGCCTATAGACGGCACTGTATCGAAGGTCGTGAAAGGCGGCTTCGAAGTCGATTTGGGCGGCGGCATACACGCGTTTTTGCCGATCAGCCAGTCCGACAGCCAAAAGGTCGAAAAGCCCGAATCGCTCATCGGTACCGAAAGCAAAATGTATATCGAACGGCTGTACTCCGACAATAAAGCGAACGTTGTCGTCAACCGCAGAAAATATCTCGAAGAGCAGATCGATAAAGCCCGCGACGAATTCTTTTCGAACGTAAAGATCGGCGACACGGTAAAGGGTACCGTAAAAAGCTTTACAAGCTTCGGCGCTTTTATCGACTTGGGCGGATTCGACGGTCTGCTTCATATAAACGATATGAGCTGGGGGCACGTCGCCCGCCCGAAAGATTTTGTCAAAAAAGGGCAGGAGATCGAGCTCAAAGTGATCCGCATGGACGAAGCCGAAAAGCGCATCAACCTTTCGCTCAAGCACTTTACCGAAGATCCGTGGATGCACTTTGAAGATACCTATCACGTCAACGATGTCGTAAAGGGCAAAGTGACGAAGCTTACCGATTTCGGCGCCTTTATCGAACTTGAAGAGGGCATCGAAGGTCTTGTGCACATAAGCGAATTTTCGTGGACGAAAAAAGTCAACAAGCCGTCCGACATGGTAAAAGTCGGAGACGAAGTCGAATGCATGATCCTCGGCTACGATATTCAAGCCGGTCGCGTATCGCTGGGCTTAAAGCAGGTGACGGCGAATCCGTGGGATACGATCGGCGAAAAATATCCGGTCGGCACGCGCATAAAGGGCAAAGTCGTAAAGATCACGAATGCGGGCGCCTTTATCGAACTTGAAGACGGCATCGATGGATTTTTGCACGGCGACGATATTTCGTGGACGAAAAAAGTCAAGCACCCCGGAAGCGAACTCGAACAGGATCAAGAAGTGGAAGCGGTCGTCATCGAAAACGATGCGGAAAGCCACCGTATCCGGCTCGGTATCAAGCAGCTTACCGACAATCCGTGGAAGCTCTTTGCCGACGCGCATAAACCCGGTTCGACGCTCGAAGGCGAGATCACGTCGATCACGGAATTCGGCATTTTCGTCAAAGCGCCGGAAGGCATCGAAGGTCTTGTCAATAAAACGAATTTGAGTGAAGACCGCAACGTACCTTTTGAAGAGGCGGTAAAAAATTATAAAGTCGGCGACAAGATCAATGTGTACGTCGTCGATGTCAACGTCGAAAAAGAAAAGATCGCTTTTTCCGTGCGCGAATTCAAAAAGGCGCAGGAGCGGGCGGCCATTTCCCAGTATATCGCAAAGCCCGATGAAAACGACGGCGCCTATACGTTCGGCGACTTTCTGCAGACGCAGAAAAAAGATTAATAATTTTACCGAAAACCGAGATGACTTCGATTGGTTTAGATGAACTGAATACGCTCATCGAAATCAACAACAGGATCAATTCGAATTACGCGGATTTGGACGCGCTACTCGCATACATTCTCGAAGCGGCGATGCGTCTCGTTCACTGCGAGTCGTCGTCGCTGCTGCTCGTAAACGCCGACGGTACGCTTCGATTCGTCATCGCGTTGGGGCCGAAAGGGGCGGAAGCGAAAGACATTCCCGTCGACAAAAGCAGCATTGCCGGCTGGGTTTCAGCTCATCGGCAGCCGCTCATCCTGCGGGATGTCGCACGAGATCCGCGCTTTTCCGATCACGTGCAGCATAAAACCGGCTACGTTTCCAAAACGATGATAGCGGTCCCGCTGTGCGTGGGCGACGAGTGCATCGGCGTTATCGAATTGATAAACAAAGCGGGCGGAGTGTATTTCGACGACGACGATCTTGAAATACTCAATATGCTGTGCAATCAGGCGGGCATAGCGTACAGGAACGCGGCGAAGTATCAGTCCGCGCAGAATAAAATTTCCGCGCTGCAAAATACGATTTCATCGGGGAGCGATTATCATCCGTTTATCGCAAAAAGCCCTGTCATATTGGATCTGCTGAAGATGATCGACGGTATCGCGAAGACGAATCTTTCGATCATCATAACCGGCGAAAGCGGCGTCGGAAAAGAACTCGTCGCCGAACAGATACACAAAAAAAGCGATCGGGAGGGAAAGCCTTTCGTGCGGGTCAACTGCGCAGCTCTTTCTCCTTCGCTGCTCGAAAGCGAGCTTTTCGGGCACGTAAAAGGCGCGTTTACCGACGCGAAAGCCGATCACAAGGGCTACTTTGAAACGGCCGACGGCGGAACGATTTTTCTCGATGAAATCGGCGAGATGCCGCTTGAACTGCAGGCAAAACTTTTGCGCGTCTTACAGTCGAAGCAGTTTCAAAAAGTAGGGTCGAGCAAAACCGTGTCCGTCGACGTGCGCATCGTCGCCGCAACGAACCGCGATCTCGAAGCGATGATGAGCGAGCAAAAGTTCCGAAGCGATCTGTACTTTCGCTTGAGCGGCATACCTTTAAAAGTGCCGCCGCTTCGCGAACGGAAAGAGGATATTCCCGCTCTTGCCGATTTCTTTTTGCAAAAGTTTTCGGGCGAAACGAAAAAGAATTTTACCGGCTTTTCGCGGTCGGCGATGGATGCCCTTTATTCGTATTATTGGCCGGGGAACATCCGCGAACTCGAAAATTCGATCGAACGCGCATGCGTACTCGGTACACCGCCTCTTATCAATGCGCTCGATCTCCGCATCGGTTATGAAGAGCGCGGAAGCGGGAAAAACGAAATCGAGTGCATGGCGGAGGAATACGCGTCGGACGTGAGCGGCGACCGTTCGCTCAAAGAAGCGGTCAATAAATTTAAAAGCGCCTACGTGCGGAAAATTTTGGAAGAGACCGCTTGGAATAAAACGAAAGCGGGAAAAATACTCGGCATTCAGCGGACTTATGTTTCGCGCCTGCTGAGCGACCTTCGCGACCGCGAAGAACTGTCGGAATAGATGTGAATACGGAAGTATGATAAAAGCGAGATTATCGGGAGTAAATATGATTGAAAAAAAATTTGAAAAAGCGACTGCGGGCGAACGTCTTTCGCAGTTTATGATGCGCCATCGCATGCAGATCATCGTTTCGGCGGCCGTCGTCATCGGTGCGATAGTCGTATACGGCATATCCGCCGCCGTCGTTTCGTCTTCGACGACGAAAGGCATTTCATTTGTCGATACCGTAGAATACGATCTCACGAACGATTCGGATCCTCTTTCGGATGCGGAAATCGAAACGCGGAGAAGCGATGCAATGACGAAACTTACGCCTTATCTTACGAGAGGCGGCATCGTCGGCGTGAGGGCGAATATGCTCGCTGCCGGCATCGCGTACGGGCGAAAGGATTATGCGGCGGCAAAAGCTTATTGGACGGCTGCCGCAGCGAAGGGTGCGAAGTCGTATACGGCGCCGCTTGCGTATTACAATATCGCCGTCTGCGATGAAAATACCGGAAACCTCTCCGATGCGGCGGCGAGTTACGGAAAAGCTGCGGACGTGAAGGATTTTCCGCTCGCGTCGCACGCGCGTTTTTCCGAAGCGCGCACGTACGAAACGCTCGGCGATTATAAAAAAGCGGCGGAAGCGTATGCTAAACTCACCGCAGGCGCGCTCGGAGATGCGTGGACGAATCTTGCCGAAACGCGCCTTATCGCGCTGAAAGCCGAAGGCAAAACCGAGTAACGGATATATCGATATAATTGTTTTTTTTACATGAGAATGGGCGGCGGCATGCGGAAAAACTGTCATGTATACGAATTGTTTTTTCTTGCAGCGTGCTGCCTTTGTTTTTTCGGCTGCGGACTGGAAGAGTATTACGTGCTCGAAGCGCCCTTTCGTATATACAACACGCCGAATGCCGATACGACGTATGACAATAAATATTTCGATTTTGTGACGAACGAAACCGGCAACTCGAGTATGAGCACTTCGTTTGATTTTCTGGGAACGGCCGTTTATTATAAAATCTACAATCGCTACGAATCGATCGGCAGCGTTACTTCCGCGCTGAGCAGTGCAAACAATTCGACCGAATATTCGGCTGCGGCGACATTACTTATCAATACGTACAAATACCGCGAGCTCGGAACCGCTTCGGGAACGACAACTCCGCTCATCGCATCGACCGGTGCGGACAGACGCATTTATATTCGCCTGACGAATTATCAGAATGATGCTCGTTATAAGGCAAAGATCATCATCGGTTATGCCGGCGACAGCAGTATCGTTGCGACGATGGTGCCGAAACGGGAAGGTAACCGGAACTCCTTCGATTTCGGCAGGACGGGCGCGAAAGACCCCGAACCCGCATCGGGTGACGACGACTACAATTATTCGAGTTCCGGATTTTCAAGCTCGTATCCCAATACTTATTTTGTCGATATGTACGCCCTTTCCGTCGGACGCGATACGACGTATACGACCTATTACAGTAAAGTGCTGCATCTCGGAACCGTCGCCGTCAATGCTGTTTCAGAGGATAACTGACGCCGACAGTACGCGTTCGTATCGCGTTACGCAGATCGGATTTAACGATACGGCGCGCGTTTGTAATCATTTTCATGGATCGCCTTTGTTGCTACCGCTGCTCTCGCGCAGTTCGGGTTTAACGATGCACCGCTGCAATGTGCCGATTCCCATCTTGTAAAAATTTTTTGACAAGGTTTTGAAACTTAGGATAATGACAGCGGCCTCGAATCGGCCTCGTATTTCTTCACGTAAAAAATCAACCGAAATGCGCAGTGTTTGACAAAGTTCGCCGTCAGGTGTATACTGTATCATATACTTAAACGAATAAACGTTTAAACTGATTTGATGAATAAAATGCAGCAGTTTATGATCGAGTGAAGCGGGAAGCTATGGTTAAGGATTTTCGCGCTGAAGTTCAGCGGATTTGGAAAAAATTTATCGTGTGTAAGCCGTATTTTGCCGCACTCGGCGATGAAATGCGGCAGCGCATCGTCCTCATACTCGCGGAAGCGGGACTCGACGGCATGGATGTCGCGGCGATTACCGCAAAAACGCATCTTTCCCGGCCGGCGATATCGCATCATTTGAAAATCCTCAAAGATGCGGGTATCATCACGAGTCACAAAAAAGGGACGAGCGTTTATTATTTTATTTATATTCAAAATACGCTTGACAAGTTGAAGGATTTGCTTACGTCCATCGAAAAACTCGTTTCCGGAATCGATATGCGATCGATAAAGGAAAAGGCTCCGTGGATGATCGCCCGCGACGATTATCTGCTTGCGGATGAAGTGCAAAAAAAGTAAAATCGCGCTATGACATTTTCACGAAAAAGCGGCATCCTCCTGCATCCGACATCCCTTGCGGGAAGTCCCGGTATCGGAACGCTCGGAAAGAGCGCATACCGATTTGCGGATTGGCTGCATCGCTCGCATCAAAAGCTGTGGCAGATACTGCCGCTCGGTCCGACCGGCTACGGTGATTCTCCGTACGCATCCTTTTCGACTTTCGCGGGAAATCCGCTCCTCATCGATTTTGAATTGCTTGCCGAAAGCGGCCGGGCGAGTGCGGACGATACGATCCCGCCCGACTCTATACGCTGCGACGGGCCGGTCGATTTTGAATCCGTCGTTCGATGGAAGCTGCCCTCTCTTTCAAAATGCGCTCGTTATTTTTTGGCGCATGCGAGCGGCGCCGATCGGGATGCCTTCGCGTCTTTTAAAAACGATAACAGGGCGTGGCTCGACACTTACGCCGTCTTTATGAGCGTAAAAAATTTTTTCGGCGAAAAAGAAAAAACGCAGGATGAAAATGCGCTCGGAGAGAACGCGGTGTGGAACACTTCGTGGCCGAAAGAACTCGCCGCCTGCGAGCCCCGAGCGGTCGAAACGTGGGAGAGAGAGCATGCGGAAGATATCGAAATTATTAAAGCGATACAGTTCTTTTTTGCGGTACAGTGGGGAGAATTGAAGCGCTATGTCAATGCACTCGGTATCGACATCATCGGCGATATTCCGATCTTTGTCGCTCCCGATTCGGCGGACGTGTGGGCGAATCAAAAACTGTTTCAGCTCGATGAAAACGGTTTTCCGACGCGGGTGGCGGGAGTGCCGCCCGATTATTTTTCGGCAACGGGACAGCTGTGGGGAAATCCGCTTTACGACTGGGATGCGATGAAAAAAGACGGATATGCGTGGTGGATTTCGCGCATAAGGCGCGCGCTCGAACTTGTCGACTGCATCCGTATCGATCACTTCCGCGGCTTTGAATCTTATTGGTCTGTTCCGTATGGGGAAGAGACTGCGGTAAACGGTATGTGGGTAAGCTGCCCCGGTGCGGATTTTTTTGCCGCCGTCAAAGCTTCTCTCGGCGATATCCCCGTCATCGCGGAGGATTTGGGCGTCATCACCGACGAAGTGCGCGCTCTCCGCGACAGCTGCGGTTTTCCCGGCATGAAAGTGCTCGAGTTCGCATTCGACCCTGAAGAAGAGCGGCGCGGAAATATGACGAACGCTTTTTTGCCCCACGAATATGAAAGCGCACGCTGCGTCGTCTATACCGGCACGCACGACAACGATACGCTGCAGGGCTGGCTCCTCCGAGAAAGAGACGATGTCGTGCGCTGTGCGGCCGAATACGTGTGCGGTAAGCCGCTTTCGGATGAAGATGCGCGGGCTATGGTCACAAGCGGCGAATTGTGCGGAAAGCTCGTGAGGGAAGCGTTCGCATCGACCGCTTCGTACGCCGTCATCCCGCTGCAGGACGTTCTCGCCCTTGACAACGGCTCGCGCATGAACACACCTTCGACTGCGGGCGGAAATTGGATGTGGCGTATGGATGAGAATGCGCTCTCCGATGATGCGGCCGCCTCTCTTGCTTTTTTAAGCAAACTCTACGGAAGAAACGGCGGATAGCACGGAGTTTCCTATGCGGCTTGCAGCGAGCGCGCAGGCGAATTGTATCGTGGGGACACGGATTTCCCGCTCTCTTTTGCGGGGTGCGCGGTCTTTTTGCGATAGGATTATTAAAATTGCGGGCATGAGGCATACGACCTACGCCCGCCTGGAGTGACTCGGCGACCGGAGCGAAGCGAGGACGCAGAGCGTGAGCGAATCACGGAAGGCGGGATAGCAAATCGGCTTCGTCCGAATAATTAAAAAAAAACTGCGTAAAAATGCAAAGTTTGCGCGATATATAGAGTGTGAAACGCTTCTTTTTTGCATTGAAAGAAAGGGCAGTGTGCGCCATGCGCTTAGTCCTGTCCTTTGTCACCGGCGGAAACGCTTGTGCGGTCTGCGGAGGGCAGGCGGGAGTGATTCCTCTGTGCGGCGCGTGCGAAAAGCGGTGTTTTGCAGAGCCTCCTTGTGGAGAGGGAGAGCGGTGTTCGGTGTGCGGTAAAACGCTCATATCCGAGCGCGGCGTATGTATGCGCTGCAGGCGGGAGTGCCTTTTGGTACATACGGATGCCGTTTTTCCTCTCTATTCGTATCGCTTGTGGAACAGTGTGCTTTTGTTCCGTTGGAAAATACAAGGAGAACGCGCGCTTTCGCCGTTTTTCGCTTCGCGCGCAGCGTCGGCCCTTAAAAAGCTGCCGGAAAGGTGCGTAGTTGTTCCGGTACCGCCGCGTCCGGGAAAAATACGCAAAAAAGGCTGGGATCAGATCGAAGAGCTGTGCCGTTTTTTGGAATACCGTTACGGGTACGACGTATGCCGGCTCCTCGAACGCCGTACGGCAGACGAACAAAAGCGGCTCGGACGGGAAGCGCGGCTCGAATCGATCGGAAAAATATACGCGCTGAAATCCGAAAAAAAACTGAAAAAGGAACTTAAACGTTTCGGCGGCAAGGTGCCGAAAAACCTGTGCATCGTCGACGATCTTTTTACGACGGGCGTAACGATCGAAAGCTGTGCCGCCGTTTTAAAATCCGCCGGAGCCGAAAAAGTGTCCGCCGTGACCCTCTTTATCGCGGATTGATAAAGCGGGAGGAACGACTCCGCAGAAGTACGCAGGGCAAACGCACCGGAAATGTATACACGGAAAAATCTGCGCATAATTACACAAAGAAGGCGGAACGCAAGGCAGCGGGACTGACGTCGAGCCGCTCTGACCGATGGCACGCGAACTTTTTGAAAAAAGTTCGCGTAGTCCGATTCCGATCACGGTCAGTCGCGGCGAACGGCAGGACTGCTGCCGGAAGTACCGCCGATTTTTGTCTTACCCGCTGTTTTTTTTGAGACTACGGTTTCCGGTGTGTTTGTACTGATGTGCGGATTGAATGTTGCAAAATGTGCAAATATGGTATATGATGGCGGGAACAGTTTTCAAGGAGCGCATATGGCCGGAGAAGATTCTCAATTTCAACTCGTAACGTTTCAGCTCGGCGATGAAATATACGGCGTCGATATCATGGATGTAAAAGAAATCGTAAAAATACAGGATGTGCGCCCCATTCCGAACGCGCCGTATTATGTCGAAGGAATCATCAACCTGCGCGGGGAAATCATTCCGATCATCGATCTGCACAAGCGCTTTCGGCTGAAATCGCTCAGGGACGAAGATATCGATACCGATATCGAAGGCGGCTTTATCATCCTCAGTATCGAAAACAATAAGATCGGCATCATCATCGACCGCGTAGCGCGCGTCGTTCCGGTGACGGCCGACGATATAAAAGATCCCCCGCAGATGTTCAGCGGTATCGGCTCGGAATACATTCAAGGCGTTATCCGTTCCGACAACGGCACCTATCTCATCATGCTCGACATACATAAGCTGTTCAATCCGAAAGAACTGCAAAAGATTGTCGATTTTTAACGGCCGCGATGATTCGAACATACAGTACAACGATCAGACGGAAAGAGATGGACGCCGTGCTCACCTGCATGGTCGACGAAAAGATCGGACCGGGCGAGATGAACGCGCGTTTTATCCAGTCGGTAAAAGAATTTTTCAAATGCGACGGTGCCGTTGCCGTGAGGAGTCCTTCCATCGCGCTGAAATATGCGATGAAAGCGCTCGGCGCGGAACGGGGTACGGTCGTGATGATTTCGGCTCTCGCTCCTTCGTGGCAGATACTCGCCCTCGAAGATTTCGGCTATACGCCGCTCGTACTCGACGTCGACGAAGTGACCGCTCTCGTAACTGCGGATATCGTTTCCGAGGGGATCAAAAAAGGCGGGCGCATCCTCCTCCTGCACGAAACGAACGGCATTATGCCGGATATGGACGCGATCGCTTCTCTGGGTATTCCCGTCATAGAAGATATTTCGCAGAGCGTCGGCTCGGTGATCCCTTCTCCTAAGGGGACGGAACGTACGCCTGCCGAAGCCGCGCGCGCGAGGGCGGGATTGTACGGAGTGTTTGCCATTTTGAGCCTCGAAGAGCGCGATGTCGTCACCGCGGGCGGGGGAGCTGTCGTCATGGCGGGAAGCAGGCGGGATTGGATTCCGCTTAAAAAATACACCGACGAAGCGCCTCTTACGGATTTGCTTCCCGATTTGAACGCGTCTCTCGCGTGGGTCGAACTCCGCGAATTTAATAAAAACGAAGAAAAACGCAGGGAGATTTTTGCGATCTTTCAGCGCGCCTGTATGTCGGGCAGGCATAAAATGCTTGTGCGCGATTTTGACGGCGCGTCGACGATGTGTAGTTTTCCGCTCGTCCTTTCGAGCGCGTACAAAGACGTCAAACAGTATACCGACCGCAAAGGTATCGAAATCACCCGCGCTTTCGAACATTCCGTTATCGCGCTCCGCGACGAAGCGCTTTCTCCTTCGTGTATCCGCGCGAAATCGCTCAGTCTGCGCTGCGTTTTGTTTCCGCTCTATCCGCGGCTTACGCACGCCGAGACGGCGCAGATCGTCAAAGTACTCGGCACGCTGCCGTGAGCGGGAACCGTATGGAAAAGTGCCGTATCGTCGTCAATACGTCAAAACCCGAATCGCAGGCGCTCGGAAATGAAATCAAGCGTTTTTTGGCGGAAAAGAGCATAGCATCGTCGTTCTACCGCTTTGACGGTTTCAGCGACGCCAATCCTTTTTCGAACTGCGATTTCGCCGTAACGCTCGGCGGCGACGGCACGGTGCTCTTTGCCGCCCGCGGCTGCGCATCTCTCGGCATTCCCGTATTCCCTGTCAATTTGGGCGAATTCGGTTTTATCGCGAGCATCGAAAAAAACGAATGGAAAGAAAAGCTCGAGCTTTTTTTAGCGGGAGAGATGTTCGTCGGCGAGCGGAGTATGCTCGAAGTTTCGTTTTCGCGCGGTTTGCGCGGGGATTTTTCCGCCGTCGCCTTGAACGATGTCGTCGTCAGCGCGGATACGGCTGCAAAAACCGTTTCACTTGAAGTATCCTACGACGGCGTGCCGCTCGGCGTTTTTAAAACGGACGGCATCATCGTCAGCACGGCCACCGGTTCGACCGCGTATTCGGCGTCTGCAGGCGGGCCGATCGTCGATCCTGAACTCGATGCGATTATTCTTACTCCGATAAACGCCTTTTCGCTTTCATCGCGTCCCATCGTGCTCGATCCGCGCGAAGAAGTGTGCATAAAGCTCCTTTCGGTGCGGAAAGAGGCAGCGCTTATCACCGTAGACGGGCAGACGCCTTTTGCGCTGAAAGCTGAAAGCGTCATCACCGTACGGAAAGCCGCGCACAAAGTAAAGCTTGCGGGCTGCACGACGGAAAAATTTTGCAGCGCGCTTCGTTCAAAATTGAATTGGTCGGGAGGGCCTCATGCTCGAAGACCTGACGATTAAAGATTTTGCGCTCATCGATTCGGTTTCGATAGAATTTCCGCGCGGCTTTACCGTGCTTTCAGGCGAAACGGGCGCAGGCAAATCGATCCTCATCGGTGCGCTGTCGTTTCTGCTCGGCGGAAAATCGGACGCTCAGATGATCCGAAGCGGCGCTCACGAAGCGTCTGTGTCGGGAACTTTTTTACTCGGCGGAAAAAGCGAAAGCGCTGAAAGCGATGTGCCGAAAGCCCTGCAGACTTCACCCGACGTCGAAGAAGAAGCCGTAACGGCGGAAGCATGGCTTTTGCAGCACGGCATCGAAAGCGATGACGGACGTGTGCTCGTGAGGCGCACGCTCCGCGACTCGGGAAAGTCATCGGCATGGATCCAAAGTACGCCCGTTACGAGAGCCGACTTGGCTTCTTTTTCGGCACTTCTCGTAGACATTCACGGACAGCACGATCATCAGTCGCTTATGAAAGTTCCCCGCCACCGCGTTTTTCTCGACGCGAGGGCGGGCATCACCGAAGAAGTGCGCCGTTTTACCGCGTTGTACGCCGAACTCGTCGAAAAGCGGAAACTCCTCGACGGACTCAATGCATCGAGCGAAGAGCGTTCTCGAAAAATCGAAATGTATTCGTTTGCGGTAAACGAAATACGAGAGGCGAAGCTCAAAGCCGATGAAGATGCCCTGCTTTCTGAAGAGGAGGGGAGGCTTTCGTCCTACGAAAAGCTCGCCTCCGACATCGATACGATCGTGAATATGCTTTCCGACAACGAAACTTCAGCCGTGTCGATTTTAAAACAAGTGCGACGCGATGCGTCCCATGCGCTTGAAATGGATAAAACGCTTTCCGATTTGGATTCGCGCGTGGAATCGGCGTTTTACGAAGTGTCCGATATCGCCGAAGAATTTTCCGCGTATAAAGACAAGCTCGTCTACGATCCCGCACGACTTGCCGAAGTGCAGGAACGTCTTTCCCTCATCTATAATTTAAAGAAAAAATACGCATCGTCTCCGTCTGCGCCTCTTTCCGAAGTTTTGCAGTATGCGGCGGAAGCCGAAGAAAATCTCGAACGGCTCGGTGCGGGGACTGCCGATAAAGCATCTCTGGAAAAAGAAGCGGCGGAAACGGAACGGCGCGTCTACACGGCTGCAAAAGCGCTTTCCGAAAAACGAAAGGCTGCGGGAGAAGCGATGTCGAAAGAAGTCGAATCGGTGCTTGCAAAGCTCGGCATGAAGGGCACTCGTTTTTCGGTGCGCGTCGAAGAAAAGCCCGGAAGCGGCGCGGTGCAAAAATGCGGCCCCTACGGCATGGACAATGTAGAATTTTTAATAAGCGCGAACCCCGGCTCTCCGCTTTTGCCGCTCGCTCAAATCGCTTCGGGAGGTGAGCTTTCCCGCGTCATGCTCGCCCTTAAAACGATATTTGCCGAAACCGATCCGGTTGCCACACTCGTCTTCGATGAAATCGATACGGGTATCGGAGGGGAAGTCGCGGTATCGGTCGGAAGTCACCTCAAAAACCTTGCGAAAAACCGGCAGATATTGTGCATAACGCATCTTGCAAGTATTGCCGTTTATGCCGATAATCAGATAAAGATCGAAAAAGCCGTGTCGGAAGGCAAGACGTCGTCACGATGCCGCAGCGTTTCGGGAGAGGAGCGCGTAAACGAGATCGCGCGCATGCTTTCCGGAGAAAATTCGAGCGAATCGCTTGAACACGCTCGGTCGATGCTCGAACGGTTCGGCGGCAAATAAATCTGAAGATTTACTCGCTGTGTAATTTTTAAGGATTAAGGAACGATAAAACGGGATGCCGAAACAGCGCGGCGGGATTGAAGCGACCAGGGCTTTTTAGAATGACTTTTATTCGGAGGACGGGTATGGCAAAGATATCGGAAACGACGCGGGAACAGCTTGCGAAAGCAATTCAGCCCTATCAAAAACAGATCGACGATCTGCTTGCAAAAGAAAAAACGCTCGTCGACCTCATGAAAAGCGACCACGCGGGCGAAGCGTATAAAAAGCTGCAGCTTGCCGAAGATATGGTTTTCGTTTCGAGCCTCTATATGGCGGAAAACAGTTTATCGCTGAAAATACTCGAAGTCAAAAATAACGACGCGCTCAACGAATCGCGCAAAACGCTTTACCGTGCAATCATCTATCTCGAAGATATCGTAACGAATTTTATCGATGTGCCGTACTCCGAACTTTCGTCCAAATGGGAAAACATCGCGAATACACCGATTGCAAAGCGTTATCTGCTCATGAGAAAGCTCGGTCTTGCCATACGGCTTTTAAAAGATGCGTTCGGCGAAAACAGCAAGTGGAAGTGGTCGTTCGTCGAACTCGAAGGACGCTTTGCCGCCGTTGCAAAAAATCTCATCGACATGAAAAAGGGCGCAAAGGATTATTTTGAACCGAGTTCTGCCGATTACGAAACGACGGTGCTTTACGTGCGCAAATTGCAAAAATTGCTCGACGCTTCGGCAAACGGCTACCGCGATAAATACGAGCTTTCGACGAGGCGCATCGACGATATGCGCAACGCGATCAAATTCCTGCTTGCGCGCCACAAACTCTGCCTTGCGATCGGCGATAAAACGAATGCCGAAGATATCAAAAAAAAGGCCGTCATCTGGAAAGATAAAATGGACGCCGATCAAAAAGCGGGTTTAAGTTCGTAATGATCGGTAAAGCGCTTGCTCTCAAGATTTTCGAAGGATTTTCCATCCAGCGCTGGAACGATTTGATCCGGCCTTTCGATTTGATCGAAATGGACAAAGCCGGCGAAAAAATGATGATCGCCTATATCATCGGAAAATTCGAAGAACACAAAGGAGAGGCGATCGATTGGGAATGGATGGCCTATGCCTCTCTGTTCGACCTGCTCCGAAAGATTTCTCTGTGCGATATAAAAGCGCCCGTGCAGCGTTTGTTAAAAAAAGAATACACCGCCGAATATTTAAGGCTCGACGAATGGGTGCTTTCTCAGTACCGCCCGCTCATAAACGACGACGAACTCTTTTCCCGCTTTACGATATATGTCGGACAAAAAGCGGAAACGCTTCCGATCCCCGCCTCTCTTACGGCATCCTACCGCGTGCTGCAGGCGGCGCACAAGTATTCGACGATGCGCGAACTCCAAATGCTCTCCGTCGTCAACGAGCGGGAGCGCCTCGTAAAGATCGAAACGGAACTCCAAGCGCAGATCCGTCCCTACCTCGATTTGGAAGGGCTGCAGATGATGCTCACGCATCAAAAGACCTACGATTTTTTATTAAAGATCGAACAGCTGCGCTTTCAAACGCGCTGGAATCAAACGCCGCGAGTGCCGAAAACGAACGTGCTCGGGCACAGCTATTTTGTCGCGGTGATGACGCTGCTGCTCTCGCGAAGTACCGGAATCGAAATGTGCTCGCGAAGAATTATTAATAATTTTTTTTGCGCTCTCTTTCACGATTTGCCTGAAGCCGTAACTCGCGATATCATATCGCCTGTAAAGCAGGCGACCGACGCGCTGCCCGATATCGTAAAGCGTATCGAAGACGAAATCGCAGGCAGAGAACTCGTTCCGCTTATGGAAGATTTTTTTGCCGACGAACTGCGCTATTATACGAACGACGAATTTCTGAACCGCATACGGCGTGACGGAAAGAGCGAAGCGGTTTCGTTTGAAGATTTGAACGGACGTTTTAACAGCGACGCCTTTGAGCCCGTCGACGGCCGTCTCGTGCGCCTTTCCGATCACCTTGCAGCTCTTCTCGAAGCCGACAGTTCGATCAAACACGGCATTACCTCCGAACACTTGGTGCACGGGCGGGAGAGCCTTCTCGGTCACTATGCGCCGGGTGAAACGATAAACGGCATCGATGCGGGAAAATTATTTCAGGATTCGGTCGCTTCCTGACGCGACGCTTCCGATTGCCGAAAACGCACTTATCCGACTGCGGTGCATAATTATATCAAGGAAATCGACCGCAAACTGAAGTTTTTCGGCAGGCCTTTGTCCGTCTCATTAAATTCGCTTTTTTTGCCGATATTATAACGGTATGAAAGTCAACGGAAAAAAATCGTCCTCGTTCGTATTGTATGCCGCCCTCATCATCGCACTTTCCTCGTCCGTTTTTGCGGACACTACGTATATCGTCAAAAAAGGCGACACGCTCTATTCGATAAGCCGCCGCTACGAACTTACGGTTGCAGAGCTTCGAACGGCAAACAATCTTTCGGAAAACGATGTGCTTCAAGCGGGGCAAAAATTGACGATCCCGTCGGCCGATATAACGAATGCGGCGGCATTGAGCGCCGTACCGGAAAAAAAGGGGGATGTGCCCGTTTCCGAAATCGCAAAAAATGCGGAAACCTATACCGTTCAAAAAGGCGATACGCTTTATTCGATCGCGCGGAGATACGATATAAAATTATACGATCTGCTTTCGATAAACAATATGGCAAATGATGCCGTGATCAAAGTAGGGCAGCACATAAAAGTGCCCGCAAAATCCGCAACTGTCGCAAAAAATATTCCGAACAATCCTTCATCGGGTAAGCCTTCCTCTTCATCTCAGAGTCCTGCCGGAACGGGAGACTCTTCGCTTTTATGGCCGGTAAAGCATCCGACGGTCGTCTACACGAAGGGTAAAGTATCGGGCGTCGAACTTTCGGCTGAAAAAGACGAACCGGTAAAATCGATCCGCGCGGGAACCGTCATGTACACGGGAATGTACCGCGGTTACGGAAATATCGTGTTCGTCGAATCGAAGACGGGATTGATCTACGCGTATTCGTGGCTCGGTTCGGTACACGTAAAAAAAGGCGACTACGTCGTGTGCGGAGATACGGTCGGCACTGCCGGAAAAAATGCGGCGGGAAGTCCGAGTTTGACCTTTATGGTTTTCCAAAACGGTATGCCGATCGACCCCGCAAAAGCGCCGCGCGGTTGAAAGTTTCCGCCGACTGTATCGATTGCCGCAGGCTTTGGCCGATGCGCATCGAAAATCGCGGTGAATGATCGTTGTATACAATTTTTAAATCCGATTTATTTTTTTTGCACCGATTCGGTGTCTTTTAAGCAGCGTAAAAATATTTTGCGACAGGTTTTCGCATCGTCCGATGCGCGGTGTGCGTTTTCCGCATCGATTCCCATAGCGGCTGCGAGGTATTGCAGCGAATGATGTTTTGCCGAAGGGTAGGCCCATCGGCTCAAATTCAGCGTGTCGATCGCTTTGTTCGACATGGAAGGCATACCGCTCCGTTCCAATTCTTTATTGATAAAAAGCAAATCGAAGGGCGCGTTGTGTGCGACGAGGATAGCGCTTCCGATAAATTCGATAAAAGCCGGAAGAACCGAAGATACAGGCGGAGAGAAGGAAAGCATATCGTCGGTAATGTGTGTAAGCTCTTTCGTAAAAGAGGGCAGAGCGATTCCCGGATTTACGAGAGAGGCGAAAGTGTCGAGTACGCCCGTTTTATCGAAGAGTACGGCTCCGATTTCGATGATGCGGCAAGTGTCGGGAGTAAGACCCGTCGTTTCGGTATCGATCGCCGCAAAAACCGCCCCGCCGTTTACGAGGCGGAGCAGTTTTTTGTAATCGCGGAAAAGTTTATTGGGCAGCCGCATCGAGCGTGGATTTTATTTCCGAAGCGATCGCATCGCGGAGGTGAGCGGCTTCTTTTTTCGCTTGTGCAAGACCCGCATCGTTGTTGCCGGCGACGGGAACCGTGCAGTTTATGTAGAATTTTATTTTCGGCTCCGTACCCGACGGCCGCGCGCTTACGATCGTTCCGTCGTCGAGGAAAAACTGCAGCACATTGCTTTTCGGAAGATCGAGCGGTTTTGTCGTCGCCGGATTTGCCGGATCGAACGAAACGCTCCGTTCGATGTCGCGAATTTCTTTAACGCGTTTTCCGCCGAGCGTCTTCAACCCTTCGTTTCTGAGCTTCGTCATGATACCGCGCATCGCTTCTCCGCCCGTAGGACCCGGGAAATACTGTTCGATCGTTTTGTCTTCGAAGTAACCGTATTCTTTATACATGTCGTCGAGGTGTTCGAGGAGGCTTTTGCCCTTGTTCCTCCAATAGAGCGTCATCTCCGCGCACATCGCCGAAGCGGAAATGCCGTCTTTGTCGAACACTTCTTTTTCGATTTTATAGCCGTAGCTCTCTTCGAAGCCGAACACGTAACTCGCGGACTTGTCTTTTTCCATCTCGGCTTCGATCGCTGCGATCCATTTGAAGCCGGTTAAACATTCGAAAACTTTGACGCCGTATTTTTTGCAGATGTAGTCGATAAACGGTGAGGTGACGATTGTTCTGACGGCAGCGGGTTTTTCAGGCATTTTGCCGAGCTCTTTCCGTGAAAGCAAAATATATTCGAGAAAAAGCGCGCCCATTTGATTGCCCGTTATCAAAACGAATTTTCCGTCTTTGTCGGGGAAAGCCGAGCCGAAGCGATCGGCATCGGGATCCGTCGCCATAATGCAGTCGGCTTTTTCCTTTTCGCCGAGCGCTATCGCGAGTTTCATCGCAGGCGCTTCTTCGGGATTCGGTTTTTCGACCGTCGGAAAATTCCCGTCGGGGTCTCGCTGTTCGGGAACGGTGATCACTTTGAGTCCCAAATCGCCGAGCACTTTTTCGACGTGCATGCCGCCCGTTCCGTGAAGCGGAGTGTAGACGATTTTGACGTCTTTCGCATGCGCTTTGATGAGATCCGGCCGGAAAAGCTGCGCTTTGCACATGTCCCAGAATTTTTCGTCCATGTCTTTATCGATGAGGACGATTTTGCCGGCTTTTATCGCTTCGTCTTTCGACATCGTTTTGATTTCTTTGACGGCGTTCACTTCGCCGATGATACCCTTGTCGTGCGGCGGAATCACTTGCGCGCCGTCATTCCAATACACTTTGTAGCCGTTATAGATGCGCGGGTTGTGGGAAGCCGTTACGATAACGCCGGTGTCGGCACCGAGCGTGCGGACGGCAAACGAAAGTTCGGGCGTCGGCCTCAGCGACGAAAAGAGATAGGCTTTGATGCCGTTCGCCGCGAAAATGCACGCCGCAGCTTCCGCAAACACGTCGGAGTTTTTTCGGCTGTCGTAGGCGAGTACGGCAGAAAGCGTGCCCGCTTTTGCCTTTTCGGGAAAAGCTTTGATCACGTAAGAAGCGAGCCCCTGCGTTGCGCGGTTTATGACGAGCGGGTTCATGCGGTTCGTTCCGCCTCCCATTATGCCCCGAAGTCCGCCCGTGCCGAATTCGAGCGATTGATAAAATCTGTCTTCGAGCTCTTTGATATCGTCTTTTGCGATGAGCGCCTCGACTTCGCTCCGAAAGTTTTCATCTTTTTCTTCGGCGATGTACGCATTCGCGCGCTTTAAGATTTCCGATTTCTCCATATCATGCTCCCATAAAAAGTTTTAAGGGGAGAGTCCCCCTTAGACCCCGTTTTCTTTGGAAAGGGGGAGCGGCACCCCGTTCAAGTATAGCAGGTTTTACGCACTGCTTCAATTTCGCGTAAGTTTTTCGCGCGGAGCAAAATCACCGTACGCCCGCCGATTTAAAATACCGATACCGTGCTTTTTCCGCATTTACGCTTTGTCGGCCTCTTTAAGCATTTTCGTTTCCCATTCGATGAGCATCCGCTCTTCGTCGTGCGCGTCTCCTTTTACGTCGCAGAGTATGCGGAAAACGGGTTCCGTACCCGAACCTCGCATCCACATAAACGATTTCGGATTTTTATCTTTATCGAAAAAGATGATGCGGAGACCGCCTTTACCGCTCTTTGAAAAATCGGAAGCGTTCCGAGTTTCTTCCGTTCCGTTCGTCAAAACCGCTTCGTATGAAACGATGCCGTATTTTTTTTCGAGTTCCGCTTTTTTCGACTTCCATTCGCGCTCGAAAATACGCTGAAATCTTCCTTTGAGTACCGCGTTGTCTGCGGTTTTTAGGCGGAGCACGGCGCAGGGTTCGGAAACGCCGGTTGTCGTGTAGACGGGAAGCGTTTCGAGAACGTCGGTGAGCGTAAAGCGTTCTTTGTATGTGTGATGCGATTTTTCGCACCACGCTTTATACAAACCGTCCGCAGTCAATAATTTAATAATTGCGAACAGCGTAGAAAGCGGATCGCGGACGGCGGACGGGTACGTGATGTTCCCTCCGTTTCCGCCTTCGCCGCAGATGCGCACCGTAAAGCCCTTTTCACGCGCGCTTCGTGCGGTATTGACGACGTTCGCTTCTCCGACTTCTCCGTGAAAAACTTTTGCGCCGAATGCTTTTGCGATGTCGTCCACGCGCATGGACGTGCAGCAGTTGACCGCAACGGCGGGTTTATAGCCGCTCTTTGCAGCGTAGAGCTTGTCGGCGTATGCGAGTTCGGCGAGGACTGAAAGCGCAAACACTTCCTGTGCTTTCAGAGGCAGGGCTTTTTTTTGTTTTTCATTCCAATAGACGATATTGCCCCGATCTCCGTCGCAGTCGGGCATATAGCCCAAGACGGCCTCTCTTTTGCCTTCGGCTTGCAGCCTTTCCATCTCTTGTGCGCACCACACGAGATTCTCAGGTTCGGGGATGATTTCGTGAGCGATGGCGCCTGCTTTGTCGTTTATCGCATAAAAACCGATACCGTTTTCGGCAAAAAAATCTTTGTCGATCGAAAGCGTACGCGCCGAACCGTTCATATCGCACACGATACCGATATGCGCTTTTTCGGCAGCGCTTTTGATGTTTGAAAAAAGAGCGTCCTGTTCGGCGCCTTCGGGAAGAGCGGAGACGACTTCTTTGATAAACGCTTTATATGCGGCAAGCGAATCTTTTTTACAGCCCGGCGATTCCGCGTATACCCATTCCGCATCGCGCATACTGCACGAATTGAGGAGAGCCGCCGCTTTTTGCATCGCTTCGGGATCGGCGCATTTTTCGACGAAGGCTTTGACCATTTTCGCATTTTCTTCGGCGTTTACGACGCCTCCGTCGCTCAAGCCGACTTTGAGTCCGTTGTGACCGATCGGATTGTGGCTTGCGGAGATGTAGATAAAGCCGTCGAATTTTCGAGCGTACGCCATGATTTCCGGAGCCGCGACGACGCCGGGATAGCGTACGATTGCTTTTCGCGCGAGAAGCGTTCGTACGATCGCCGATGCGACGGCTCCTCCCGTCGGGCGAGTGTCCGTACCGCATACGATGACGGGATTTTTTTGTCCCGTTGCGGCGCTGATATAATCGAAAAAAACGTCGGCGGCGATGACGGCGAGCGCGGTATTTTCAGATCCGATTTCGCTCGTCGTGTCCTGTTCATCGCCCGATTTTGCAAAAACTTTGCGCCAGCCCGACGCGGAAAGAATCATATTGTGTTCCATAACTGTCATTCTATCACAAAGCGCTTCAAAATGAAATGCTCCTGTTAAAGTACTGTTAAAGTACTCCGCTTTGCGTATCCGATTTACGAGCGCTTTTTATAACGACCTGTGCCGTAAATGCCGTAAAAAAATATTTGCGTTTTCACCGATCCCGTAGTACAATAATACATATTTATAAAATTTGGAGGAAAGTGCATCATGAAGGTCTACACAACCGATAAAATCAGAAACGTTGCCGTTCTCGGGCACGGCGGCGCCGGCAAAACGACGCTCGTCGAAGCGATGTGCTATTTAAGCAAATTGACGACGAGGCTCGGACGCGTTGAAGACAAAAACACCGTCAGCGATTTTACGAAAGAAGAGCAGAAGCGCGGCATATCGATCAGGACCTCTCTCGTTCCCGTCGAGTGGAACGATTATAAATTCAATATCCTCGACACTCCCGGCTATTTCGATTTTGCAGGCGAAGTCGATGAAGCGATGAGCGTCGCCGACGGCGCGATCATCGTCGTGTCGGGTAAATCGGGCATCGAAGCGGGCACCGAAAAAGCGTGGGAGCTGTGCGAAAAATATCATCTGCCGCGTATGTTTTTCGTAACCGATATGGATATCGACGATGTTTCCTATAGAAAAGCGATCGAAGATTTGACTGCGGTGTACGGTAAAAAGATCGCGCCTTTCAATATGCCGATCCGCGACGACGGCAAGTTTACCGGCTATGTCAACGTCATCCAGCAAAAGGCGTTCCGCTACAAAGCGATCGGCGTCGTCGAACCGACGGATATACCCGATTATTCGAAAGAGCACTTGGCCGCCTATCACACGATTTTGATGGAAGCGATTGCCGAAACGTCGGAAGATTTTATGGAGCGCTTTTTTGCGGGCGAAGAATTTTCCGAAACGGAAATACGGGAAGCGGTACGCCTTTCCATACAGGACGGTTCCATCGTACCGGTGTGCATGGGTTCGGGTACTGCGGTGCACGGCGTGTACAACCTCATGGACGATATCGAAAAGTATATGCCGTCGGCGGAAAGCCGCAAAGTGTCAGGCATCAATACGAGTACGAACGAAATTTTCAAAGCGAACTTCGACGTGCTTAAGCCGAAAACGGCGTTCGTATTTAAGACGATCGTCGATCCCTTCCTCGGCAGATACAGTCTTATTAAAATCCGCTCGGGTATATTTAAAACCGACGATCTCGTCTACAACGTATCCACTGCATCCGAATTCAAAATCGGAAAGCTCTACATCATGCAGGGCAATAAGACGACTGAGATTTCCGAACTCCATGCCGGCGATTTGGGAGCCGTCGCGAAACTCAATGACGTAAAGACGGGCGATACGCTTTCGACGAAGGCGACGCCGATCCAATATCCCAGACAGGATCTTCCCGTGCCGTATACGTATCTGCGCTATCACGCGGTCAATAAAGCCGACGTCGATAAAATCGCGCAGGCGATGGCAAAAATTTCTGCGGAAGATCCGACGTTTAAAACGGTCAACGATTCCGTCAACGGACAGATGCTCATGTACGGCATGGGCGATATGCACCTCGATGTCATTCAAAACATTTTGAAAGACGAATATAAAATCGATTTGCGGATCGAAAAACCGAAAGTCGCGTTCCGCGAAACGATCAAAAAGAATTCCGACGTCGAGCACAAATACAAAAAACAAACCGGCGGACACGGGCAGTACGGACACGTCAAAATGCGCTTTGCTCCGACCGGAGATTTTACGAAAGCCTACGAGTTCGATCAAAAAGTCGTCGGCGGCTCCGTGCCGAAAAATTATTTTCCCGCAGTCGAAAAAGGCATCGCCGAATCGACTGCCCGCGGTCCGCTTGCGGCTTATCCCGTCGTCGGCGTACAGGCGACGCTCTACGACGGATCCTATCATCCGGTCGATTCGTCCGAAATCGCATTTAAAACGGCGGCGAAGTTCGCGTTTAAAAAAGGCTTTATGGAAGCGAGCCCTGTACTCCTCGAGCCGATCGTCAATTTAAAAGTTGTCGTCCCCGATGCGTACACCGGAGACATTATGGGAGACTTGACGAAGCGGAGGGGTCGCGTGCTCGGCATGAATCCCGCATCCGGCGGCAGACAGATTATCGAAGCCGACGTTCCGCAGATGGAACTCTTCGATTATTGTACGGGACTCCGTTCGATGACCGGAGGACGGGGAGAATACAGTTATGAATTTGCGCGCTACGAACAGGCTCCCGCCGACATTCAGAGCAAAGAAGTAGCCGCCCGTGCCGAAAAAGCCGCTGCAGGATTTGCCGAAGAGTAGGAGATATGTACCCCCTCGCGGTATTTTCGAAAACGCGAGGGGAGTTTGCAACGGGGTACAGGTCTTTTAGAAAGGATTGCGATACAAGAGATTTTCGACAGCCATCTCATGCGCGTGAGCGCATATGTTGATCCGCGAGTTTTCGAAAGAAAACTCGAAGTTAAAAGCGCCGCGCCATTTCAGCGGTGCTTTTAAACCTTCCCTTAATTTTCTTCGCCGCTTGTCTGTGCGGCATCATTTGCTTTATCCGCGCCGCTCCGCTTCGATACGATGTGAACTCTGCCCGTGCGCTTGATGCCGTCGTCGCGCTTCGCTTCTTTTTCGCCGTCTTTTACGTAATACAGTTTTTTTGCGTACTTCGCTTCTTTTTCGGCTTTTTTTTCGCGGACGGCTTTGACGCGGGCTCTGCGCGCTTTGTCGATAAACGAAAGCGATTTATCCATGCCCTGTAAAAACTTCTGCATATCTTCGGCGAAAATCGCAATCTGATGGCGGTCGAAGTCCGCTCCGTCGCGGCTTTTGCTTTCGACGATTTGAAGAAATATATCGCCGGTTCTGTTTTCTTTGACGTTAAAAAAATACGACCGGTTGTCCAAATATACTTGCGTTGTAAAGAGTTCTCCGCGTGCGCCCATAATCCGTCCTCTGTTCGCTTCACAGTATCATAAAAAGAGCGCTTGGGCAACTGCGCCGGAAACCGTATTCTCTAAAAAATCGCGTGTAATGTAAAAAATCGGCTGCACTCCCGGCATCAGTCGATTATGCGAATTTTGCGGCGATTTCGCCCGCCTTTACTGCAAGCGCTTTCATCGCGTCTTCGCTCGTACGCGGCCCGAAACTGAAGCGGAGTGCACCTTCGCGGACGGATGCGCTCACGTTCATCGCCTGTAAAACCGCGCTTCCGCCTTTATGCTGCCCCTTGTGCGAAGAACACGCGCTTCCGGTCGACACGCAAAATCCCTCGGCGTCGAGTGCGCGGAGCATCACTTGTCCCGGAATGTTTTTAAAAGACGCCTGCACGATCCACGGAGAATATTCGTCTTCGTGTCGGACGTCGAGCCGCGCTTCGGGGATAATCGTGCACCCTGCAATTTCGGAAAGGCTTCTTATAAAAGATTTTGTTAATTTTTTTTGCGTTTCAAAACGCGCGCGCGCTTTTTCGTTTGTATTCGAAATGCAGTAGCGTTCGAGGCAGCGCGCAAATGCGAGCGCACCGTATACGTTTTCCGTTCCGCTTCGTATATTTTTTTCCTGTCCGCCGCCGCGGAAAAAAGATTCGATCGTGTCGGCAAGGTAGAGTATGCCGATTCCCCTGGGTCCGCCGATTTTGTGGGCGCTGAAAGCCGCGCTTGCGACACTTAAGTGTGAAAGTTCGAACGGAATTTTTCCCGCCGCCTGAACGCAGTCGACGTGCAGTTTCGCTTTTCGTTTATTTCCGCTTTCTTTTGCAAGCGCATCCGCTATGTCTTTGATCGGCTGAATCGCGCCCGTTTCGTTGTTGACCGCCATGACACAGACGAGGGCGGTGTCGTCGGTGAGTTTTGACAGCACCGCTTCTTTCGTTATGATGCCGCCCGTTGTCGCCGGAATGCGGACGACGTGCCATCCGCATTTTGTCAACGATTCCGCCTGTTCGCGGACTGCCGGATGCTCTACGGAGCTTATGAGTACGGTGCCTTTTTGCGGCCGGTTCAGCAAGGAGAGGAGGGGAATGCAGTCGCTTTCGGTTCCGCCCGACGTAAAGTAAATCGTTTCGGACGGCACTCCCAAAGATGCGGCACATAGTGCACGCGCTTTTTCCAAAAGCCGTTTCGCTTCTTTTCCGACCGAGTGTACGCTCGAAGGATTTCCCCACGCCGAAAAAGTTTCTGCAAGAGAGGCTTCCAAAATATCTTTGTCGGAGGGTGCGGTCGCCGCCCAGTCAAAATAATGATCGATATTGTTTTGTTTCATACGCATTATTTTAAAACGTTTAAGATGACATCGTCGCCGACGGTTTCGGAAACCGTTTCGGTCAGACCTTTTTGCAAAACGAGACGAACGCCGCCGCCGATATTTTTTTTATCTTTGTGCATGATAGAAAGGAGTCTCTCTCCTGTCGCACCCCCTTTTATAATGGAGGGCACGGGATCGGTTTCCCAGCCGTAGCGCTCGAGGACGGAGAGCACTTCGTCTTTATACGCTCGGCTGCACAAACCGATATTGCAGCTGAGAGCGGCGGCGCGCGATATGCCCCACGCGACCGCATCTCCGTGCGTGACGCTCCCGAGACCCGCAAGCGATTCGAGTGCGTGGCCGAAAGTGTGACCGTAATTCAAATACATACGGATATTTTGTTCGGTAAAATCCCGCTCGACGACGGAAGCTTTTGCCGCGGCACATTTTTTAATAATGAGGCTTACCGCCTCTTTGTCGCGCGAGCGTATCTTTTCGCTTTCGTTTTTAAATACGTCGTAGAGTTCGGCGTCGTACAAAAGCGCGGTTTTAAACGATTCGGCGAGTCCCGATCGGTATTGGTCTTCGGAAAGCGATTGCACGAATTCCGGGAAAATGTATATCGATTCGGCGGGGTAAAACGAGCCGATCATATTTTTATAATTATTAAAATCGCATCCGGTCTTTCCGCCGATCGCCGCATCGACCATCGAAAGCAGCGTCGTCGGTACGAACGCGCACGATGCGCCCCGCTTAAAAAGAGATGCCGCAAAACCCGTTATGTCCGAGATGACTCCTCCTCCGACGGCGACAAAAATATCCTTTCGCGAAAACTCCGCATCGATCGCATTTTTTACGATGGTAAGGACGCTTTCGATCGTTTTGTATCCTTCGCCCGAACCGAGTATGACAAGTCTGTCGTCTCCGCAAATTCCGTCGTCGAATCTTGCGATAAAAGGCGCAAAAAGAGGCAGCGTTGCGACCTTTGCATCGGTGACGAAAAAGCGTCGGCGTCCCGTTTTTTCTCCGGGCTTAAAGAGATCGATAAAGTCGGGAGATGTTTCTGAAAAGACTATGTCGGTAGCATCCGTTCCCGGATGAACGGGCGGATAGGAGATGCGTACGATAGTATCCATAAGAGGATATTTTAATAGCTTTTCGTGTCCATTGCAAGAAAAGCGTCGCGCACTTTTTGTACGCGCGCGATTTCCCGTGCGAGCATTTTTCCGTAATCGAGACTGCCGTTTTTTATGCGCTCGCGTTCGTCTTCCCAAAACTGTCGTTCGGTGATAAACAAAAAATCGAACGAGACCGCATTCGCTTTTTCCGCCCACAGCAGGGCTTCTTTCCAATAATAGAGTCCCGCCGTATAGCACGAAAGCGCTTTTTCCAAATCGCGCACGTATTCGTCTTTCCACGGCGCATCGTAAAAATACGCGATTTTTTTATCGTAGGTTCTGCCGAGCCGCAAGTGCTGTTCGATGAGTTTGAGATTTAAATGCATTTGAAAGAGGTAGCGGTATTTTTCCCATTCTTTTTTCGTTTCGATTTTTAAGCCGGCGTAGAGCGGATTGCAAAAGTCCGCCTGCACCGCTTTTTCAAGCCAATAGATGTTTTCGATGCAGTCGTCGGGATACTGCTGGTAGTGGATGTGATAGAGGCGATAAAAATCCTCTTTGTATTTGACCATATACGCGCTTAAGGGCACAGGGATGCCGAGGGAAAAGAGGAGCAAAACGGCGACGATGCGCGCGATATGCAGAAAATACTTTTTCACGATTTCAATATCGGCAGATTTTCAAAGTAACTCCATATCTTTTCCGCTGTTTCTTCTATGGGACGCGATGCGTCGAGCGTGATTATGTTCATCGCTTCTTTTTTTGCAAACGCTTCGATGACCGCATCGTAGCGGCGGGCGGTATTTTTTTGAAAATCGGCTTTTTCGTAGATTTCTTTTTGCCCTGCGCGATGTACGACGCGCTCGAACGAAAGCGACGGGTCGATACGGAAATAAAAAAGCGCTTCGGGAAGCGGGAACGCGCTGTTTACGAGGTGAGGGATGTCATCTCCGAACGAAGCCGACTGATAGGCGAGCGTTGAAAAGATGTAGCGGTCGCTTACGGCGATTTTGCCGTTCTGCACGTGCTCCGTGATGCCGCCTTTTCCGTAGATGTGTTCACATCTGTCGGCGGCAAAGAGAAAGGCCGCCGTCCGCTCGTCTACCGAAAATTCGCCTTTGAGCATACGGCGCAAAAAAAGCCCCGTCGGGAGTTCCGTCGGTTCTGCCGTTGCAAAGATTTTATCGCCGAGCTTTTTTTTGAGGATGCCGAGCTGTGTCGACGTACCCGATCCGTCTATGCCTTCGAATACGATAAAATTATGCAATATCATAGAAAACGCCTGCACTTTTTCCGATATTCTGATATGATGGGGTTTGCGATTTCGCTTTGAGGATCCGGCGGCTGCATGAGTAAAAAATCGGTTATCCGCAGTTTATACATTTTGATTTTTCTCATCATACTCCTCGCGTCGTTTGCATGCGTCCGTCCGATCTATAAGGCACTCACCGAAAACATTTCGCACCGAGTACAAACGATGCGGACGATGCTCGAAGATACGACAGGTCTTACCTTTTCGTATGCGTCGCTGTCGCCGTCCATTCTAACGGTTTTCAATATAAAAGGTATAGTCCTCAGCTCCGCCGCCGACGGCAAAGCGCTCGTGTCGATCAGACGGATCACGCTTCGCTACCGATTGCTGAAATTGCTTCAAGGCGACATAGACAGCGCCTTTAAAAGTTTGACGATAGACGGCGTCGCCGTCGATTACGACGATGCAGCCGACAGAGCGATCATTGAAAGACTCGCATCGCTTACAAAAGAGGGAGGCGCAAAGCGGAACGCTAAACGGACGGACTTTTCGCGCATCAGCGTCGACTTGCCGTTTTCGCTTTTAATAAAAAACGTACGCATTCGATATCGGAGCGCTTATGCGGATGCGTCGTTTACGATACGCTCTGCGGATGCCGTGTACAATGAAGCTTCCCGCTCGCTCGGCGTGAGCGCGCGCGGCTCATCGGATGCGGTTTTATACGGCGCAAAGGGTATGCGTGTTTCGGGAAAATATACGCTTTCGAGTTCCGTCCGTTCGGGCTTAAACGGAAGCTCCCTCGTTGCACGCTTTTCGAATATGACAGGCGGCGATTTTTCGTTCGGCAGACTGAGCTTCCGCGCATCCTACGACGACCGCGTCATTTCCGTGCGCACCTTTCAGTCGGCGTTTCCGCTTATGATGAGCGCATCCTACGACATCGATTCGAAAAAGGCCGAAGCCTCTTTCGCCGCCGAGCGTTTTAGACTTTCATCGTTTATTTCGTCCCGGCGGCGTGCGGACTTCGTGCGCCGCATAGGAGAAGTATCGCTTACGGCAAAGGGGTCTGCCGAATACGATGCCGAACAAAAATCGCTTTCGTATACAAGCGGCGGCAGCTTTTTCGTTCCCGAAACGATTGTGAGAGGTTCTCTTTCCGTGCGTTACGATGTGTCCGGCACAAAAGACGAAGTTTCGATCCCGCACCTCGTCGTCTCCGGGGAAAACTGCGATGCCGAAGCTTCGCTTTTATATCGCATCGACGGTATGCGTCTTTCGGGTATCGTCGATGCAAAGCGTATTGCCCTTCCCAACGGGAATGCGCTTTCAGCCGAATTGTATTTCGATCCGCTCGATCGGGGTTTTGTCTGTTTCGCTCCCGAAGTGCACCTCGGAGAAAAAAACTTTACCGCACTTGAAGCGCGCGTGATACCGAACGGAAATTCGGTCGATTACAGTTTTGAACTTTCCGACTACGCGCACGCCGAAGCGGACACGCCCGGCTCGCTTCGAATAGACGGAAGTTATCTTGCACGCACGAATTATATTCAAGCGGGGATCGACATCAACAATTTTTACCTCGACAGTGCGGCCGAAGCGGGAGCCTTTTTTTTAACGGAAGACACATCCGCTTCGCTGTCGTCGTTTGCGCCGCGCCTTGCCCCTTACGTGTTTACCGGCGAACTTTACGTTTCGTCCGATTTGAAATCGGTTTCCTACAATGCGCCCTATGCTCTTTTTGTGAATACGCAAAAAGAAAACGAAGCGCTCTTTTTGTCCTTCGACGGAAACGAATCTTCATTGCAAGTATCGCAGCTCAATGTCGTGTACAAGGGAGATACCTTTTCCGCTTCGGCTGAAATCGACCGCGCACCCGATTCGTCGGCTTCGTTTTTTACGCTCGATGTACTGCACAAATCGGTTCCCTATCACTTTACCGGAAACATCATGCCCAATGTCGTCAGCGTGTCGGGCGATTATAACCTTGCCGCCGAGTTTCAGCGCTACGATAACGGCAGTATGGAAGGTTCTCTCGCGATGGAAAATTTTCCGCTGCAGGCGCTCGGAACGATTTTTACGCTTTCTACGGAAGCGGGCTTTGCGTATACGAAAGACGAAGGTTTTGCCGTACATATCGCTCGGCTCGAATCGGAAGATGCGGGCGGAAAATTTTCTTTTTCGCCGCACGTGCTTTTGTCGGGCACGGTGACAAAGTACGGAGCGGTTTTCGATTCGGTTTCGTATACGGATTCTTTTTCGGCGCTCACAGGTTCATCTCAGTGTACCGTCAACACGAGCGATCGCGGATTCGATTCCGCACATATCGACATGACGATGACAAATCCGCTTTCAAAAGAATCGGTGACGGCGAGCGCGGAAATCAACAATCCCGACGGAGCGCCGTTTTCAGTCGAAATGCTGAAAAAGAATTTGTATTTCAATGCGGAGGTTTTATTCGGCAATATCGATTTGAACCGCTTTGTGGCCGAACAAAGCGAAAACAATCGACTGACCGCGTCGATGAGCGCGACGGGAACATTCGAAAATCCTTACGTGACGCTTTCCGTCGACGACGCCGATGTGATGCTTGCGGGTGTGCTGCTTTCCGCAAACGGAAGCGCGACGCTCGAAGATCGAAACCTTTCCGTCAATTCGATGCACCTCTCATACGGCAGACTGCTCGTCGATAACGTCCGCGCCGGCTTTTCATTCTCATCGTACACCGGAAACGTATCGGCCGACATAACGACGACGGTTATGAAAAAGAGCGTCAAACTGCCGCTTTCGCTCGCAATTTCGGATACCGCATTTCAAAAAAGAGGGGCAGCCCCTTTATCGTTTGCACTGACGCTTTCGTCGCCGGGAGCTTCGGGTTCTTTTTTTGTAAACCCGTTTCCGTTTTCGCTTACGCTTTTATACACCGAAGGAAATGCGTTTATCACTTCGTCTGCGTCGCTCGGCGTTTCGGGCAGCATCACCGATACGGGCGTCCTCGACTTGCGCATTTCGAACGACAGGTCATTCCGCTCCGGCATCAGCGGAACGATCGCGTCGCAAAAGCTCGATATACGGGTGTCCGATGTCTCAGTCGATTTGGCCGCCCTCATGTCTCATATTTCAAATGACATCGTGACAATCTATAACGGCGTGTTGATCGGAGAAGCGCATATAGGCGGACTTTTGTCGGATCCCGAATTCAGCGGCAGTTTTTCCGTCGAAAAGCCGGATTTCAATTTTCCGAAAGTCATCCCCTCGCATATTACGCAAGAGCGATTTTTTTTGCTGATGGATCACAATGAAATAACGCTTCCTCCCGTAACGATGGGTGTGCGGGACAGCTCCATCGATGTCGCCGGTAAGATATATTTCGACCGTTGGACTTTCGACCGTCTCGAAGCGACTGTCCGTACCCCGCCGAATAAAACCGCGCCTGCGGATCTGGATATCGATATCGCGGATTTTAACGGCAGGGCGGGCGTCGATTTACATCTGTCCATCCAAGACAAAATTTTCGATGTTACGGGAAAAGTGTACGTCGAAGACGTAAAAGCGAAATTCCGTATGTCCGAATTGCTCAAAGAGCGCGATGTGAATTATATCATTCCGGCGAGAGCGAATGTCGACGTCGTCTTCGGTCCGCACGTCAACCTCGTGTTCGATCCGCTGCTCAGATGCGTATTCGTGCCCGGCGATTCCATCAACGTCAAAGCCGATCAGACGAGCGATTCGTTTTCGATAGCGGGCGATATGCATCTGCGTTCCGGCGACATCGCGTATTTGAACCGCAATTTTTATCTCAGACAGGGACTGCTCCGTTTCAGCGATACGGACGAAGCCTTCAATCCGCGCATCACGGTGCGCGCCGAAGTACGCGAACGCGATGTGAACGGAGGCGACATACGCATCATTCTTTCGGCGGAAAATCAGCCGCTCCTCGATTTCAATCCGCAGGTTTCGTCGATTCCTGCAAAATCGGAAGCGGAAATACGGACGCTTTTGGGGCAGATCGTCGCCGGCGATTCGGGAAATATGCGCGATATCTTTATCGCGACCACGGATTATGCCGTTCAGTCGACGATCGGGCGCGCGATCGAAAACAAGTTGCGCGATTGGTTGAATTTTGATATATTTTCCGTGAGAACGACCGTTTTGCAGAATACGTTGAGGATGGGTTTTTCGGGAGACTTGAGCCGCAGGGATCTGTCGGCCGGTAACTTTCTCGATAATTCGACTGTTTATATTGGTAAATACTTCGGAAGCGTATTGTATGCGGATGCGCTCATGCATTTGGTGTACGATAAAACGAGGATCGACGACAGTACGACGGTACAGGGGATAACGTTCCAGCCGGAATTCGGTTTCGAACTCGAAGCGCCGTTTGCAAATATCAGATGGGACATGACCCCCGATATCACTGCGATATTGAATAATGTGATCGTTCCTTCAACGGCGTTGACGCTTTCGTGGCGATTTTCGTTTTGAAAATTTTATGAAATAAAAAACGCCGTACGGCATATTGCAGCCGCTTTTATCCATATGCGCGTATTGATGGGAGATGCTATGCGTTTTAACCGCAAGATGTATATTCGTTTCGTGCTTTCGCTTTTTATTGCATTCAGTGTATCTTTATCCGTGTCCGCCGAAGAAAACGAAGACGAGGGATGGTTTTGGGGTAAAACGATTTCCGAAATCACGTTTGAAGGATTGAAAAACGTCAAGCGCTCCGAACTTACGGGCATTACAAATGCGTTTATCGGACGGCCGTTTACCGAAGAAGTCTATGCCGATTTGTCCGACCGCCTCTACGCGCTCGATATGTTCGACGATATTACGCCGTTTGCAAAGCACGATCCGAAAACGGCGGATAAGATCCTGCTCGTCTTCCAAGTGAAGGAGCGTCCCGTCGTTCAATCGATACGCTTTTCGGGCAATTCGAAAATCAGAAACGGAGAACTGCGCGACGCCGTTACGGTAAAAACCGGCGACATATTCGTCGAAAGCAAAGTGCTCCTCGACGAGCGTGCGCTCCGCGACGTATATCTGAAAAAAGGCTATACCGATGCGACGATTTCACACACTGTCGAAGAGACTTCCGACGGTATCCGCATTACCTTTGTCGTAAACGAAGGAGCGAGTACGGTGATTTCGGCAATACGCTTTTCCGGCAATACGCTGGTGTCCGAACGTACGCTCAAAAGCAAAATGTCGCTCAAAGAAGCGGGTCTTATGAAGGGACGCGCATTTCAGCGTTCGGCGCTCGAAGCCGACAAACAGGCGATCGTTTCGTATTATCAGGACCGCGGCTATGCGGATGCGCGTATACTCGACGTCGTGCAGGAAACGGCTTTCAACGAAAAAAAAGGCCGCAACGAATTGACGCTTACCTTTGTCATGCAGGAAGGACCGCAGTACACGTACGGCGGTACGACGATAAGCGGCAACGAAATATTTTCGAAAGAAACGCTTTTGTCGTATATAAAATTAAAGCCCGGCGCCGTCTTCAATCAGACGAAGTATCAGGAAGGCTTGCAGGGCATCACGAGTCTCTATGCCGAAAACGGCTATATGACCAATCAGTACGCGCCTGCGGTCAATAAAGATGCCGAGCGTCATACGATTTCCGTCGCGCTTTCGATCATCGAACGGCCGAGGAGCCACATCGAAAATATTATCATCAAAGGCAATACCAAAACGAAAGATTACGTAATCCGGCGGGAGATCCCCCTCGAACCGGGCGACGTTTTTTCCCGCGACAAAGTGATGAAAGGTTTGCGCAACCTGTACAACCTGCAGTATTTTTCGAGCGTCGTTCCGGAGCCCATGCCCGGCAGCGAAAACGATCTCGTCGATTTGGTGTTTACCGTCGAAGAGCAGTCGACGACGACGCTTGAATTCGGCATGACTTTTTCGGGCGTTTCCGATCCGGACGATTTTCCGATATCGCTGTTTGCACGCTGGCAGAATTCGAATTTGAGGGGAGAAGGGAAATCCGTTTCCGCAGGTACCAACATTTCAAATACGTCGCAGACCGTCACCGCGTCCTACGGACAGAGCTGGCTTTTCGATTTGCCGATAGGCATCAATGAGTCCATATCGTTTTCACATTCGAAAGAATCGGCGCTGCGTCTGCAGATGCTCGGAGACGGAACGGTTTCGGACGACGAATACTATATGCAGTTTGAATCGTGGGGCGTTACGTTCAGTTCTTCCGTAGGACGGAGGTGGCTTCCCGACTTTGCGATTTTGCAGATAAACGGCGGACTTTCGACGTCGCTCAGCGATAATGTGTATG
The DNA here is from genome assembly GCF_016901105.1 of Treponema sp. Marseille-Q4523. Lineage (NCBI taxonomy): Bacteria > Pseudomonadati > Spirochaetota > Spirochaetia > Treponematales > Treponemataceae > Treponema > Treponema sp. Marseille-Q4523. Next base: position 123,780 of record NZ_JAFEVM010000003.1, read on the forward strand.
ACGAATCGATTTATGTACCCCACGATTCGAGCGTCAATCAAAATGCGAACAGACTCGGTTTGACCAATTCCCTGTGGGGGAGCGTATCGCTTGACGACCGCGATATCAGCTACGATCCTTCACGCGGCTGGTTCGTGAGCCAGCGGCTCGGCTGGTACGGCATTATCCCCGGTCTTGAAAAGGAATTTTTCCTTAAAAGCGATACGAAGCTTGAAGGCTATTTTACGCTGTTCAATATCCCCGTTACAAAAACGTGGTCGTTTAAAGCGGTATTCGCCGCGTATACGGGGCTTACGACGATGTTCCCCGTACCCGGAACGCTTCTCGGCGATTCGAACAAAGCCTATATCGACGGTATGTTCAACGGACGCGGGTGGACGAATATCTACAACAAAGTCCGCGGCAAAGCGATGCTCAGCAACCGCCTCGAACTGCGAATTCCGATATTTCCGAATATCGTCGGCGTAGACGGATTTTTCGATGCGGCTGCGATCACGAGTGACGTGAAAACGATGTTCAGCAATCTGTCGGTAAACGATTTTTATTTCAGTTTCGGACCCGGCTTGCGCTTCCTCTTGCCGCAGTTCCCGCTGCACCTTTTGTATGCGTGGACGTTCAAGCACAGCGATGCGAGAGGGTGGTACTTCAACGATCCGAACGGCGTATTCGTGCTTTCGTTCAACATAACGAACCGCTGATTGACGGGGAGCTTCCGAACGCTGACGTTTTTGAAAGTTTTCCGTCTTAATAATTAATAATTTTGGAGAATGCGATGATCGATCGAATAAAAAAAATACTGATTGCCGCTTTACTTTGCACTCTCGCTTCGGCTGCCCGCCTTTCGGCACAGCAGATTACGAAGTTCGGCGTCGTCGATACGGCGAAAGTGTATAACGCATATTTTCGCAATTCGTCTGCGGTGCGCAATTACGAGCGGAAAAAAGCCGAGTATCAGGAAGAGATCAATAAGCGGACGGAAGAGCTCCGCGCACTGCAGCAGAGAAAACTTTCCTACGGAGATTCCGGCGACGAATCGAACGCGGTGCGTATCGAAAGTCAAATCACTCAAAAGACGGAATACCTGCGCGAATATACGAATGCGAAAAACATCGAACTCGCGACGATGCAAAAATCGCTTCAGGATTCCGATTCGTTTTATCGCAGGCTTTACGGCGTACTTGCAAAAATCGCGGAAGCAGGCGGCTACAGTATGATTTTAAGCTTGCAGCAAAACAATGCGATTTTGTGGTACAGCCCCTCCGTCGACGTTACCGAACAGGTGATCGCGGAGCTCGGAAACAACTAGCGGCATGAAGACGGAAAACTCGCCGACGCCGCTCATGGCGCAGTATGCTTCCATAAAGTCGAAGTATAAAAACGAAGTGCTGTTTTTCCGTCTCGGCGATTTTTACGAAATGTTTAACGGCGATGCCGTCGAAGTATCGCGTCTTTTGAATTTAACGCTGACGCACCGAGGGGATTCTCCGATGTGCGGCATCCCCTATCACGCGGCGAAAGTGTATATCGCCCGTCTTTTGCGACTCGGAAAAAAAATCGTCATCTGCGAACAGGTCGGCGAAGTTGCACACGGCAAGGGCTTGACCGAACGCAAAGTCGTCGAAATCATCACGCCGGGTACGGCGGTCGAAGCCGAATATCTCGACGGAAGCGTCGCGAACTATGCGGCAGCCCTTTCCGTGTCTCACGGTAAAGCGGGATTCGCGTTTATCGATGTGACGACTTCTTCGTTCAGCGCGACCTCTTGGCCGGCGGCTGAGACGGCGGAGCATTTTCCGAAAGAGCTTTCTCGCTCGTCTCCGCGCGAACTGCTTTTGCCGGAATCGCTGAAATCGTCTTCCGTCGTTCGGGAAGTTCTTTCCGCGTTTCCTTCCCTCGCGCTTTCGTATTATCCCGATTGGCATTTCAATGCGAGTACGGCGTATAAAAAATTGACGGCGCAGTTTAAAACGGCGAACCTCGCGCCATTCGGGCTGAGCGAAGATTCGGCAGAAGTGGCGCCTGCGGGTTTTTTACTCGACTACCTTGAAAAGACGACGAACACCGCCGTTCCTCATGTGGACGGCATACGCGTGTACAGGGACAGCGAATACGTCGTCATCGACGATTCTTCGATGCGCAATCTCGAAGTAACGGCGAATCTTCGCGACGGAAGCGCTCAGTACAGCCTGCTCGAATGCGTCAACTACACGAAGACCGCGATGGGAAACCGTATGCTCCGGTCGTGGCTTTTGTATCCGCTTACCGAACTGAAAAAAATTTCCGCACGGCAGGAGCACGTATCCCTTTTTACGGATGACAGAAAGCTCCTCGTCGATATACGGGGCCGACTCGAACCCATACTCGACATAGAGCGACTTGCCGGTCGCATCGCAATGGACAGAGCGCATCCGAAAGATCTGCAAGCCCTTCGCGGAAGTCTTGAAGGGTGGAAGGATGCACGCGGGATACTTCGAGAGCGTGATTTTTCGCTCATCGATTTTTCACGTGCGGAGCGCATTATTGAAATTATTAAAGAAGCGATAAACGACGATCCGCCGACGACTCTTACCGAAGGGAAGATCATTAAGAGCGGCTGGTCGGAAGCACTCGATCACTGGAGGGGCGTTCACGACGATTTCGACAAAATACTTTCACGCTATGAAGAAGAAGAGCGGCGGAACACGGGGATCGCCAATCTGAAAATAAAATATACGAATGCGTTCGGCTATTTTATCGAAGTGAGCAAGGGAAAGCTTTCAGCGGTCCCGCCTCACTTTATCATGCGTCGTGCGCTCGTAAACGGCGACCGCTATACGACCGAAAAACTGCAGGAACTCGAACACGAGCTTACCGAATCCGATACGAAAGTGCTCGAACTCGAACGCGATCTTTTTATTAAAATCAGAAACTCTCTGCACGAATACGTGCCGTATCTCATGCAGCTTGCAGGCGAAATTGCCTATACCGATGCGTCTTCATCTTTTGCGCATGCCGCCGTTTTGCACGCTTGGACGAAGCCTAAAATCACCGACGGATGCGCGTTCGAAGTGGAGCAGGGCAGACATCCCGTCGTCGAAGCGCACATGGGGGCGGGCGAGTTCGTACCGAACGATTTGACGATCGGAGAAGCCGGCGGCCATTCGTTTGCGCTTATCACGGGACCGAATATGGCCGGTAAGTCGACATTTCTCAGGCAAAACGCACTCATCGCGCTGCTCGCGCAGACGGGTTCCTTTGTACCGGCGAAAAGGGCGAAGCTCGGCATCGTCGACAGAATTTTTTGCCGCGTCGGCGCGACGGACAACCTCGCGCGCGGAGAATCGACCTTTCTCGTCGAAATGACCGAGACGGCGAACATCCTCCGTTCGGCGACAAAAAGATCGCTCGTCATCATGGACGAAGTCGGGCGCGGTACTTCTACGGAAGACGGGCTTGCGATCGCGCAGGCGGTGTCGGAATACCTGCTCGACGGCATAGGGTGCAAAACGCTCTTTGCGACGCACTATCACGAACTTACCCGTATGGAACACCCGTCGCTCGAAATGCTCTGCATGGACGTGTCGGAAGAAGACGGTACGGTCGTGTTTTTGCGGAAAGTAAAAAAGGGGGCTGCCGAAAACTCGTACGGCATCCACGTTGCGCGCTTGGCGGGCGTGCCGCAGTCGGTGATCGACCGCGCGAGCGTCATCCTTGCGCACATTCAAAATCTTGCCTCGAACAAACCTCTTCTCGATTCCGTTCCCGATATCCGCGTCTCTTCCGATGCGCCCGGTCTTTTCAGCGATGAAGAGATCGTGCTCGATGAAATACTTTCAGCCGACACCGACAATATGACCCCTCTTGCCGCGCTGCAGGCCGTCGCCCGCTGGAAAAAATCGCTTTCGGGAAAATAATAATTACCCGCTTCGAGACAATACCGCCGCTCGCGTTCCGTCCGGGTATACTTAGCGGCATCAGTTCTGCATATAGGCTTAGGCTTGGGGTTACGGAAATACGCGTTTTACTTCTTCCATAAATTTCAAGCCGCGATCGAATTCGTTTGTAAACATACCGAACGATGTCGCACCCGGAGAAAAGAGGATGACTTCGTTTGCTTCCCGCTCATCGTCGGCGCATTCGTTCGCTTTGAGCGCACCGAGCAGTTCGCCGAGAGAATCGTAGGGGCCGTAAAACGCTGTGCCCGAGGCATGCAGCAATTCCGTCAATTTATCGGTCGCCGTTCCCGAAAGCAGGTACAGCGCTTTTACGCGTTTTCGCGTATCGTTCGAAAGCGCTTCGGAAAGCGGGTTTTGCGGCAATCCTTTATCGGTTCCGCCCGCGATCAAAATCACCGGCACTTTGAACGATTGAACGGCGGCGACGGCGGCTTCGGGAACGGTCGCGCACGAATCGTTGTAAAAGTGAAATCGCATGCGTTTTCGATTCCATACGTGAAAGTACTGCAAGCGGTGCGGTATGCCTTTCCATCGGCTTAAAATATTCGAAACAGTTTCCGCTCCGATCCCCGACAGTGCCATGACGAGCGCCGCGTTCAAAACGTTTGCCCTCATGTGACGGCCCGGAACGGATACCGAGCGGAGGAGGGTTACGGGAACATCGTTTCCCGGAAGACGCGCCTTTCCGCAAAATTTTCCGTCGGCGTCCGTATCCTGCCATGCGCCGTATACGCCCGGAGGAAGGGCTTTCGTACTGTAGCGGAAGACCGTCGCCTTCGATTCGCGCGCAAAAAAATCGCCCCACGAAAGCCCCGCTTCGGGTTCGGGCGTTTCTTTATCGTCGGCGTCCGCATCGAAAATCGAACAGTTGTTTTTTTCCTGATCGGCGTAGATGAGGCGTTTGTCGGCGACGTAGGATGCCATGTCTCCGTACCAATTTTGATGGTCGGGTACGATCTTCGTGATGAGCGAAATGCGCGGTTTTAATAATTTTCTTCCGCGCAGGTCCGCGAGCTGCCAGCTCGAAAGTTCGAGTACGACAGGCGTCGTTTCATTCGTCTTTTCCAAAAACGAAAGAGGACTTACGGTGATGTTTCCGCCGAGAAAGGCCATAAGACCCGCCTCTGAAAGACCGAAATAAATCGCACTAGCCGTCGAAGATTTTCCTTTGCTGCCCGTGACCGCGATGATCGGCGCTTTCGTAAATGCAAGGAATATGCTCATGTCGGTTTCGATCGCTTTTGCACAAGAGAGATAAGTATTGCCTTCGTACTTTACTCCGGGATTTTTAATAACGCAGTCCGCAAAACGGAAATCGTCGATTCTGTGTTCGCCGAGCCGATAGGTGAGTCGTGTCCGGTTGAGAGAGGCATCGTTGTTGAGCGAGTCGACGGTCGGCTTCAGCTCTTGCGCGGTTTTCATATCGGTTGCGACGACGTAGGCTCCGTACTTCAAAAAAAATCTGACGGCCGCTTCTCCGCCGCCGTTTAGGCCGAGTCCCATGACGGTGATGTGTTTGTTTTTTATATCGGCAAGCGATGAAAACACGCAGCCTTCGGGATATACATGAGGAGAAGTTATCATACTTTTAAAATTCATAATCGATAAACATTAACAGAAAAACGTATAAAGTGCAAATGAAAATAGTACACTTAAGCACATACGGTTTTTAATATAATCGGTATTGTCACTCAGCAGTCAGCACTTCCTATTCTTTCCACGGAAATATCAGCGATTTGAATGAACGCGGGCCGAGAGTCTCTTTATCGTTTTGCAAAAGTTCATCCCACGGTATGCAGCGCTTTTCTTTCGGCGTTTTCAATTCGGGATGTGCTTCGTAATAATCGTATTTATACAACCGAAGTCTGAACGCGTTCACCTGTGCCATGGCGATGCCCGATAGAGACGGCAGGAGTCCGAGTAAAAAAACGCTCAGCGCCGTGAGGAAAAAAGTATATGCCGCCATAAACAGGGAAAACCATATATTGTCAAAAAATATGAGAAAACATTTCTTTATGCATTTTCTGAAATTGTTATGCAGCAAGGAACGGATCGCGACGAACCACTGGAGGGAAAGCAGCGTAAAGATGACGAGCCATACGAACATCGAACCGATAAACATTGCAGGAAGCGTTTTTTGCACAAAGTAAAACGGGATGCATACATACGACGCAGCTCCCACGACGGCGAGAACAAGACCGAAACGGATGCCGTCCGCGATACACGACGGGATCGCTCGAAAAAAGTCCGCAATATGGGCGCTGCCGAAATTTGCCGCAGAGGAAGCGATTTCTCCCGCTGCGAGTGCGAGTATCGACATGACGATGCCGAAGAGGATGATGAGCGCAATGACGAGGGGTGTGCTTCGGTGGAGCGCATAGATAAGTGACAAGAGTCCCAAAGACGCGGCCATGACGACGATGTTTACGACGATGAGCGTGAGCATATTATCCCAGCCGTCGTAAAAATTTTTTTTGATAAAAAAAAGATACATGGCGCCATTGTACCGCTATTTGATTTAGAGGGCAACAAGCTGTATACTTTTGCTATGAATACGGATATACGGCAGAGCATGTCGCTCGTATCGCGCATACATTCGGCGGCGGCGGATTTTCTCATAAAGCGTCTTGCGGAAAAGGGCCTGCCCGATTTCGCTTCTTCTCACGGCTTTATTTTATTTCAGCTCGCCGCAAAGGACGCTCTCTCGATGAAAGAGCTCGCGGAGAAAATCAACCGCGATAAATCGACGGCGACCGTTTTGGTGCGAAAACTCGAGCGCGACGGATTTGTTAAAACGGCTCCGTCTCCCGGCGATGCGAGAAGCAAGCTCGTATCGCTCACGTCTAAAGGAAAGCGCTACAACGATGTGACGGCGGAACTTGCAAACGATCTGCTGAAAATATTCTATAAAGGATTTTCCGAAGACGAAAAGAAAAAGGCTTTTGCCTACCTCACGCGCATTGCAGAAAATTTTCCGCAGTAGAAGTCGACTGCACGTATGCGTACGGATGAGGGCGACGAACACAGGAGCGGTGTCGTACTCGCGTATACGTACCGACGGGTGCGATGAACAGAGTGCAGCTGAAAAAGTGCAGTCTATTTTTTACGCCGTACGATATTTTTAGAAACTATGATTTTCGGCGCGTTTGTCTTGAGAGATGTCCCTCTGCCGTATTGACGCGAAGCGCAAAGCACCTTATTATTTTCTTCATGATGATACGGCTCGCTGTGATAACGGGCGCTTCGAGCGGACTCGGAAGCGTATATGCAAAACTTGTAGACCGGCGGAAAGATATCGATGAAATCTTGCTTATCGCACGGAGGGAAGACAAATTGCTTGCCCTTGCTTCGGAACTCGCTCATCCGGCTACAGTTCTGCCGATCGATTTAACAAAATCCGCGAGCATCGATCGTTTAAAAATTGCACTCGAATCGAAAGCGAAACGCTCACCCTTCGCCGAGCTCGCCCTTTCGGCTGCGACCGAAAAAAGCGGTGACGGCATGACGATCGCTTTTTTTATAAACTGTGCGGGCATCGGCAAAATCGGAAATTACGGCGACATAACGAGCGAAGACAACGAGCGAATGATCGCGCTCAACTGTACGGCTCTTGTCAATGCCGCGCTTGCATCTCTTCCGTATATGAAGCGGGGGAGCAGGCTCATCAACGTTTCGAGCACGTCCGCATTTCAGCCGTTTCAGCATCTCGCCGTCTATGCCGCGACAAAAGCGTTCGTGCTGAGCTGGTCGCGCGCTCTCCGCTGGGAGCTTTTTTCACGCGGCATCCGCGTGACGGCGGTATGTCCGTACTGGATGACGAAAACCGAATTTATTAAAAATGCGCAGTCCGGCGCTGGTCGATCTTCTCACGCGATACGCAATTTTCATTTCGGAGAAGATACTGCCGCAGTTGCGCACCTTTCACTTTTGGGGAGCGCTTTAAATCTGCCTGTCGTAACGACGGGCGCCGTGAGTACGCTGCACCGCATCATTGCAAAAATCGTACCGCGCGAAATCTTGCAGTCGCTGTGGGAACTCTGGCGCTTTTTGTAAAATCAACCGTCTCGGCATCCGTGCCGTTAAAAATCGAAATTGTCGGGATCCTGTTTTGCCGTGCCCGTATCCAAATCGCTTATCTTTTCCATTTCGTCGTCGGTGAGAGCGAAATCGAAAATCGCGGCGTTTTCTTTGATGCGCTTCGGATTGACCGATTTCGGAATCGTGATAATGCCGTTTTGATAATCCCAGCGGAGCGTCACCTGCGCCGCGCTCTTTTTGTGCGCTTTGGCGATTTCTTTGATCGTCCGGCTTTCGAGCACGATGCCGCGTCCGAGAGGACTCCACGCCTCGGGAAAAATCGAATGAGAAGCGCAGTAGTCGCGAAGGCTTTCGCGCGTTAAAAACGGATGGCATTCGAATTGATCGACTGCGGGGACAGTGCTCGAAACTGCGGCGAGTTCTTCGAGGTGATGCTGTAAAAAATTGCTCACGCCGATCGCTCGAACTTTTCCCGACGCGAGAAAATCCTCCATGTATTTCCACGTGTCGATGAATTTTCCGGGTACCGGCCAGTGAATCAAATAGAGATCGATGTAATCGAGTTTGAGTTTGTTGAGGCTTTCGTGAAATGCGTCTTCCTGCCGGTTGTCTCTCTGATCCTGATTCCACATTTTCGTCGTAACGAAAACTTCTTCACGCGGCACACCGCTTTCGCGGATCGCTTTGCCGACTTGGGTTTCGTTGTTGTAAAAGGCCGCCGTATCGATGAGACGATAGCCGCATTCGAGTGCCGCCTGTACCGCTTCGATCGTCGCGTCTCCGGCTTTGTAAACGCCGAGTCCGAACTTCGGCATGAGTACGCCGTTGTTGAGCGTAATTTTTTCATCGATACCCATACGGAACCTCCCGTTAATAAAAATCGTGATCGCGTCTTTATTATAACGAAAAAAAATACATTTACAAGCCGGCAGTTCCCAGTACGGAAAGATAATACGGCGGCGAACCGGAATGTTTTACGAAAGATTGCTGTGAACATAGGCAAGCACGTTGATTTTTCCGATGTGATAAAAGCAAAGCGGTTGCCGCATTGTCACAAATACCGATTATGCGGCAAACGTCAAGATAGTCTCTAAAGGGTCTTGAACTCTTTATAATACGGGATAAATATTTTAGTTACTAAAACATATTGACAAAAGGCGGCGATGGGTGTATATTTATTTTAGTAGCTAAAATATATCGGCGGAAAGCCGTAAAAACGGACGGCACGATGAACGACATACAAAGCTTTATGGAGCTTACGGCGAAGATCCAATACCGGATCAATGCCAACGATAAAAAAGCGAAGCGCTTCGGCACCGCTCACCTGCTTTATCAGAGCGAAATACATTTTATAGAGTCGATAGGTTTGTCGGGCGGATACTGCGCATCGGAGCTTTCAAAAAAACTCGGCATTACAAACGGGGCGGTAACGCAGGTTGCCGATAAATTGCTAAAAAAGAAATTGATAAGAAAATATAAAAAAGCCGAAAATAAAAAAACCGTTTACATAACATTGACGAAAGAAGGAGTGCGTGCGTATAAAAATCACGAAAAATTTCACAAAGATTTTAATAAAAAACTTACGGCGTATTTGAGTTCGCTTTCGAAAAAAGAATTTTCGGCGATAGCGCGTTTAGCGGAATTGGTAAACGAAAATATACCCGATTTCGATAAAACGGAGGATATCGTATGAAAGCCGTCGTAATCGTATTCAGTCCTTCGGGACACACACTTACCGCTGCGCGGATGATCCGAAAAAGTATCGAAGCGAGGGGAGGTACGGCCGATATCATCGACCTGACAAAAGACGATACTTTGTTGTTCGCGTCGGACAAACGCGAAAATCTCGCAGCGAAGGTGGGCGCGTTCGACGTTCTTTTTGTCGGCGCGCCGGTATATGCCGGTCACGCGGAACACACGGTATTGCGCACGATCGCGATGCTTCCGTCTCCGGACGAAAAGCGGTCGAAGATTGCCGTGCCGTTTATAAGTTACGGAGGAGCGCATTCGTTTGTCGCGCTGGAAGAGATGGGACGCGCATTGAAACGAAAAAACTACGTGCCGGTTTTGGGCATAAAACTCGCTTCGTTTCATACGCTGAGCAGAAGTTTTCGCACAAAGATATCGGAAGACCGTCCGGGCGATGCGGAGAGACGTGTAATAGAGGACGCCGCAAGCAAAGTCGTCGATTTGTGTTCCGACCGGGAATCGATACGGGATGGCAGCGCGTCTTTTGCATATACTAAAATGCCCATGCGCTTTATATTAAAAATACTTTCACAGGAAAAAATTCATGCGAAATTCAAAACCGTGTCGATCGTATACGAAAAGTGCCGCGCATGTAAAAGATGTATAGAGGTGTGTCCCGTCAATAATTTTGTTTTTGCGGACGGTATCGTGTCGGTGAAAAATCGAAAAAATTGCATTTTGTGAGGAGAATGTTTTTACAACTGTGCAAGCGATGCGATCGTTTTCGACTATCGGAAACTTGCAAAAAAACGATTGCGTGACGGAGAGGTCGTTTTGGAAAGTCCGCTCTCGGCCGTATATCATAACGAATACGGTTATATACGGGAAAAATGAGGTTTGAATTATGAATGAAATTTGCATCGTCTACGATTCTCCGCACAAGGGAAATACGGAAAAGCTGCTTTTGAAAATCAAAGAAAAGTATGCGGATACGGTTCTTGTTAAAGCGGCAGATTGCACTCCCGAAATTTTTTCCCGCTATGACGTACTGGGATTTGCATCGGGAATTTATTACGGAAAGTTTTCTCGGGTCGTTTCGGCCGTATTCGAACAGGCGATTAAAAGCGATGTAAAAAAATTGTTTTTTATCTACACGTCGGGCGCGGGCAGGGTAAGGTATGAAAAAGCGCTTCGAGCGAAAACGGAAAAAAGCGGCAAAATCTGTTTGGGTATATTTTCCTGCAAAGGATTCGATACGTACGGTCCTTTTAAACTTATCGGCGGATTGAATAAGGGCAGACCGAACGAAGAGGATTTTAAAAACGCGATCGCATTTTTCGAAAACGATATTTTAGCGATGTAAGTTTTCAAAATACCGAGCGGTTTACAAAATTTATTAAAATAATGAAGTCGTTTTTCTGACTTTGAGTGTACCGCCGATTTTAATTTTCGAATAACTTTTAAATCGGTTACTGATATGATTTATTAACGTTTGCGCCGCAATTTCTCCGATCATTTTGCGCTGTACGTGCATTGTTGTCAGCGGAACCGAAGCTATGGAAGATAGATATATGTCATCGAAACCCGCAATTTTTATATCGTCCGGAATTTTATAGCCGGATTCCAGCAACGCTTTCATTGCGCCGATCGCAACGATATCGTTATCCGCAAATAAAATACGAGGGATCCGTTTGCCGCTGCGGATTATTTTGAGCATCGATTCATAGCTGCCGCTGACGTTTGCGTCTATCAAAAACATTTTGTCGTCGTTAAAATCGAAATTGAATTCTTTTGCGTAGGTAAAGACGGCATTTTTTCTTTCGATAAAATTAACGGCTTCGGGCAGACCGTGCAGATAGCCGAAGTCGGGGTCGTTGCATAGCGCAAGGTGTTTTAATATGGTGTATACCATCTCTTCGTTATTCATAGTGATGGAATTGCATTGGTACACGGGCATTGAATTGTCGATGACGATGTAGGGCAGCGTGAGGATGTCCAAGTACTTAAAATCGTCTCGATCAAGTTCGGTTCCTATGACGAAAACGCCGTCATAATTTCCGCCGTTTATTTCCATGAGAGCCTTTGAAAAATCACTTTTTGCGACGACGATATTTAAATTGTAGCCGAAATTACTGCATTCCGTCTGTACGCTGTCCATGATTTTCGAAACGAATCCCGCATTTTGTTCAACAAAATATCCCGATTTGAGCACTTTCAAAAAACATAAGTTTTTATTCTTTTTTTTTGTCGGGGCTTGACGGAGCGTATAACCGGTTTTCGCTATAAGCTTTTCTATTTCGCGTCGTTTTTTATCGCTTACCCCTTCTTTTTTGTTCAGTACTAGGGAAATCGTTGCAGTGGAAACATTAGCTAATTTTGCTAATTCTTTGACAGTCATAAGTGTATTTATTTATTATAATTTAAAATCGTTAAGTTGTCAATTACATGTAAACTGCGTGTAAATTGTGTATAC
>NZ_JAFEVM010000040.1:0-21952 GCF_016901105.1 Treponema sp. Marseille-Q4523
CGCATAATTATATACGCTTGCTTTCCGTTTGCGACAATTTATTAAAAAATTATCGGCAGCTGCTGCACGATTACTATGATCTGCTTACACGCTGTCAAACCTCATTATTAAAAAATAAAAACACCGTCGATTATTATCGTTCCCGCTATGAGCATCCTCCCGGTTCTGCAAATACGACATCGGCTTTATATCGATATCGTTTCGGCGATCACACTGAAATACGCATCGGCAAGCTTACATGATTGTCATGCCATATAAAATAAATAAAAAATGTTATTGGAGGCTTCATTTTGAAAAAACGTTTTTCGATCCGCTACAAGCTGATCAGTATTTTCGGATTATTAATTTTAACGGCAGGAGTTGTAGAATCGCTGCTTGCCGTGTATACTGCCCGCAAAGCTGTCATTGAAAAAGTCGAAACACATCTTATCGACAAAGCGACCGACGTCGCCGAAATTGTTGACGGAAGAGCAAACGCTTTTTTTCAATTTTTTGAAGGCGTTGCGCGCGCTCCGATACTGCACGATCCCGCTGTTTCGTATCGGGAAAAAACGGCGTACTTAAAAATGGAAGCGGCATTTAACGATAAAATTCATCGCATGGATGTAGCCGATATGCGCGGTATACGGCATACCGACGACGGACGGCAGCTGGACGTTTCCCAGCGCGATTTTTTTATCGCCGCGTCTCAAGGAAAGCATTTTCTTTCGGAGCCGCTTGTGTCGCGATTGGACGGACTGTTTATTGTCGTCTTTGCCGTGCCCATTTACGATGACACTCATGCGGTGGTCGGCGTTTTGTTGGCAACGGTGGAAGCTTCAATGCTTTCAAATGATATTGACGATATTGTCGTCGGCAAAACGGGTTTTTGTTACGTACTCGGTTTGACGGGTACGACAGTTGCGGCAAAAAATTTCGACAGCGTAAAAAATATGGAAAACATATCGGAAATGGCAAAAACCGATAAAACGCTTGCGTCTCTTGCAGCATTTAACGATATGGCGCTTGAAATCGATGAGCCGTCGATAGGCTTTTACGAATATAACGGTGTACGTAAGATAGCTTCGTATGCGACGATGAAAACTACCGGCTGGACGATTATTATAAACGCTCCCGAAGAGGAGTTTATGGGGACGGTCAATGTATTGCGTCTTTCGCTGGCAGGGCTCGGTATGATTGTTTTAATTGTTGCCCTCGCTGTCACGTATTTCGTTGCGCGCGCCATAGTAAAGCCGATCCGAACCGCCGTCGGCGCCCTGCGGAACATCGCACAGGGAGAGGGCGACCTTACTGTCCGTCTTCCCGTACACGGCAACGACGAAATCACCGACATGGCAGAATATTTCAACGAAACGATCGGGAAAATCGGCCGTTCCGTAAAAGCGGTCGGAGAAAGCAGCGATGCGATGGAAGAAGTCGGCACGACGCTCGCATCGAATATGACCGAAACGGCAAGCGCCGTTCACGAAATCAGCGCCAATATCGACGGGGTAAAACAGCAGGCGCTGACTCAGGCGGCGAGCGTGAGCGAAACCGCCGCCACGATCGAAGAGATCGTGCGCACGATCAAACAGCTGAACGGCAGCATCGAAATGCAGGCCGCGAGCGTCGCACAGTCGTCAGCTTCGGTCGAAGAAATGGTTGCGAATATCGGTGCGGTCACGCAAACGCTCGAACAGACCGACGACGTCATCAGAACGCTTGCGGATGCGACTGCCGACGGCAAAGGCACGGTCGTCAACGCGAATGCGGTAACGCAGCAGATCGCCGAAGAATCGGGAAGTTTGTTGGAAGCGTCGAGCGTCATACAGCACATCGCAAGTCAGACGAACTTGCTCGCGATGAACGCGGCGATCGAAGCGGCACATGCGGGTGAGGCGGGGAAAGGTTTTGCGGTCGTCGCCGATGAAATCCGAAAACTCGCTGAAGATTCTGCGACGCAGGGAAAGACGATAACGTCGACGCTGAAAACGCTCAGCGGAGAAATCGAAGTGCTTTCGGCTTCAGCGAAAACGGCGGAAGAAAAGTTCAATGCGATATTCGATTTATCGGAGCGGGTAAAATCGATGAGCGATCGATTGACGGAAGCGATGCGCGAGCAGGAAAACGGGAGCAAAGAAGTGCTTGCGGCGATAAAGAGTATCAGCACGGTGACGATGGAAGTGCAGTCGGGATCGGAAGAGATGCTGAAGGGCGGGGAGAGCGTTGCCGGAGAGATGCGGAAGCTGGACGACTTGACGCGCATCATTACGGACAGCATGAATGAGATGGCGTCGGGAGCGGTGCAGATAAACAACGCGGTGCAGGAAGTAAACCGGATCACGCAGGAAAACAAAACGAGCATCAAAAAGTTGGCGGACGAAGTGGGTAAGTTTAAAGTGTGATGCGGCGGCGTGCACATTTTTCGGCGGGTGCCTGCGTGTGAAGTTTCGAGTGAGCGCGCGGGGGCGGGCTTCGGATTTGCGGCCGCCCTTGTGCCGGCCGTATGGTCGGTCATTTTGATGCTGCCGTTTCGGTATCTGTGGAAATTTTTATTTGCGCTTTCGGTACACGTCGGAAGCTCTGCTCTATGCCTTCCTTACAGCAGGCCGAGCGACAGAAGGCGCTTTTCCAACGCTTCCGCCGTCGTAAATAAAAATGCGGAAAAACCGAGCGCTTCGGCGGTTCGTATATTTTCCTGATTGTCGTCGGTAAAAAATAATTGTTCCGGATTTTTATTTTCCTGTTCTGCAATTTTAATATAAAACATCGGATCCGGTTTTGCAAAATGTATCGTATCCGATGTATAGATTGCATCGAATATATCGTAGTCTTTGTGCGCTGCGTGCCATGCGCGATGCGGCGGTTCGGCGTTGGAGGCGCCCACGACGCGTATGTTCTTTGCGCGCAATCGTCGTATCAAAGAGAGGGTTGCCGTATTTTTTTCGGGTATAAAATATTTTGTATACAGCTTTTCCGTTTGTGCCGGCCGTATGTGCGTCAGCCTCTGAAACGCGTCCCAAAACTGTGCGTCGGTGATCAAGCCGCACAAAAAATCGTGACGAATATAGCGCATAAGCGGGTTTGCATTTTCAAAAGAAAGCAATTCGCTTTTTCCGAAATCGGAGAGGAGTCGCTGTTCCATGTCGACGCTCGAAAAACGGGTGACGACGCCGCCCATATCGAATAAACAGACATCTATCATAAAGGATTTCCTTGTAAAACGGATTGCTGCGATTGTAGCAAAATAAAAACGTCGATACAACTGCACGGTCAAAATACGAAATTGCCGCATGCCTTCGAAACGACAAAATGGCAGATACAATATTGACATATCACAAAGACGAAGTATAATTAAATCATTATACCCATCGCAAATTTTTATAGAGAGTAATGTATGACAACAGTACCCGTCAAGAAAAAATTCCGTTCCATCAGGATAAAACTCGTACTCATGTTTACGCTATGCATTATGCTGCTTATTTCGCTGATTTCCCTTGCCGTGGGTTTGCATATCAGAGAGGAAAATAAAACGAGTTTCAGCGTCCGTAGCGCTCAGGATTTGAAATATATCGGCGACGGCATATCGATTTTTTTCGACGATACGAAAAATGTCCTTACGATGCTTTCCCGACATCCCGATGTCCGTACTGCCGATTCATCCTTACACAGCTATGTCAATGAGCACGGCATAGTGCAGATCCGCAATACCGTAAAGAGTGAAACCGAACAGCGCCTTGTCGCACTTTTCAAAAACGTGTTTACGTCTTTTTCCGAATACATCGAAGTATATCTGGGTACGAGGTGGGGCGGGTACGCCACAAGTTCGGAAGGAACGATGAACGGCGGCTACGATCCGAGAAAGCGCGGATGGTATACGCTGGCGTCGTCGGCGAACGGGGAAACCGTCATCACAAAAGCCTTTGCCTCGACTATCGGAAGCAACGCAGTCGGTTTATCGAAAAGCGTATATTCTTATGATAATGTCTTTATCGGAAATGTCACCATTGAAGTTTCGCTCGATACGTTGACGGGTATTATCGCGAATTCCACTATCGGACGGACGGGCTATGTCATTATCGTGCAGGATGACGGTGTGATCCTCGCGGATCCGAAACATCCCGATTTCAATTTTAAAACGCTCGCGGAAACCGGAGTACCCGATTTTGTAAATTTACTGACGGCGGAGGACGGTACCGTAAAAGTCGGCATGGACGGGAAGCGCTGGTTTTCACAAGTGTATTCCATAAGCGATCCGAACTGGAAGCTCATCGCGTTTATGCAGGAAGATGAAGTGTTCGGCGAATTTTATTATATGATCCGCACGATGGGGATCGTCGGTCTTGCACTGCTCGTCATCTTTGCCGTCGTTATTTCGCTGTTTGCGGTCAAAACGCTGAAACCCGTCGACGATATTCTCAAAATGCTGAAAAATATTTCCGAAGGCGATTTTACCGGCAGTTTGCATATTACGAGCAACGACGAGTTCTCCCGCCTTGCCAAACACTTTAACGATATGGTTCGCAATGTCCGCAATCTCATCAATGTCATCCAGGAAAATGCGACCGCGCTTTCGGACGGCGGTATCGAGCTGTCGTCGAATATGACTGAGACGGCCGCCGCGATCCATGAAATCACGGCGAACGTTGAAAGTACCAAACAGCAGGCGCTGAACCAAGCGGCCGGAGTGGAAGAGACGACTCGCGCGGTAGACAGTTCCATGCAGATGATTCGACACGTAAACGAAAACATCGAAGTGCAGGCGGCGAGCGTCACGCAGTCTTCGGCGGCTATTGAAGAGATGGTCGGAAATATCGCGTCGATCACAAAAACGCTTGAGCGTATGACCGCCGTTATTAAAGATCTTTCCGCTGCGACCGACGACGGCGTACAGACGGTCGGAAAGGCGAGCGGTGCGCTCCAGGAAATCATTTCGGCCTCAAGCAGTCTTGTCGAAGCCGGACGCATTATCCAGCATATTGCCGATCAGACGAATCTTTTGGCAATGAATGCGGCTATCGAAGCTGCACACGCGGGTAAATCCGGTAAGGGATTCGCCGTCGTCGCAAGCGAAATCAGAAAACTTGCGACGGAATCGAGCAGGCAGGGAAAAACGATTGCCGATTCGTTGAAGGCGCTGAGCGACGAAATCGCCGCCATGTCCGCCGCCGCCGATCTTGTCAGCGATAAGTTCCATATCATCGATTCCTATACGAACGAAGTCAACGACATGAGCGCGCGGATAACGGAAGCTTTGCGGGAGCAGGAAGGAGGAAGCCGCGAAGTGCTCACCGCAGTGCGCGATATCGATACGGTGACCGTTCGAGTAAAAGACGATTCGACACAGATGTTTGACGGCAGCCGCGAGATGATGAAAGAAATCAATAAGCTGAACGATTTGACGCGCACGATCACCGACAGCATGAACGAAATGGTCGAGGGCGCGATACAGATCAATAACGCCGTACAACACGTAGATACGCTGACTCAAAAGAATAAGCAGAGCATTGAAAATCTGTCCGCCGAAATACGAAAATTCAAAGTGTAGCGGAAACCCGCCGTATAAACGGTCGCGGCGTACGTGGCGAGTGGGAAGCGGCCTATGCATGTCCGTGTATGCGTCGTTTCTCCGATCTTCTATACCCGTCTGCGATTCGATGGTCAACCTTGCGCTTAAACGGAAACGATACGCTTATGTACGCGGAGCCGGCAGCGTCGCTTTATCGCGATAAGCTGTATCATGCAGCGTTTTATCGATTTGAAAAACTGCACACTTCTTGCGGGGCTTGCCGTATACGCTTTCGTGAAAAAGCTGTATGTATACGGCTGATAGTAATTTCTCGATTTATTGTGCATAATCGTCTTTAATAAGAATTTTCCCTGTAATAAGGAGTATACCTTGAAAAATAAGCGCGGCATCATAATTAAAAGACAGCAGGAACTGCTGCAAAGATTAAAAAGCAACAAAAAAATCGATGTAAATATTATGGCAAAAAAACTGCACGTCTCTTCGCTGACTATACGTCGTGACCTTGATCTGTTTGAAAAACAGGGATTTATACGGCGCTATTACGGCGGGGCTGAAATTATTGAGGGGACAGTTTCCGATGATCCGACAAAAACCGTGTCGTATACCGGCAGCAACGATCGCACTATCGATTATCGAAAAATAGTGGCGGAAAAGGCGGCCTTGCTTGTGGAAGACGGGGATACTATTTTTATCAACAGCAGCCGTACTGCGCTCGCAATGCTGCCGTTTATCCATCGTAAAAACGTGATCGTCATTACAAATAACGGTAATGTGCTCTCTGTCCCGCATGATCAATCGATTTCGATCATTCTTACCGGTGGAGAAATCAACACCGGTAAATACTCCCTTGTCGGCGATTTTGCGCTTTCTGCAATCAAAAAAACACAAGCGGATAAATGTTTTATCGGCGTAAGCGGGATTTCTTCCGACGGTCAAATCAGCACTGCCGTTTTACAGGAAACGATGATAAATATGCTTATGATCGAGCATACGAAAAACGATGTCGTGATCCTTGCCGATAATACACGCATCGGCAAGACGAATAATTTTATCATCGCCGATATTCATCAGATTACACACATCGTTACCGATACGCTTGCGGATATGCAGATTTTGGAAAAATTTTCTGCAGAAGGAGTCATGATCGTACAGGCGAAAGTAAACAACTGATCCGCAATTTTAAAAACAAACAATAGGGCACCTCTAAAAACTGCAGCTTTTAGAGGTAACTTTGAAAGTGCCCAATAAATAATTCATAAAATAAAAATAACGAACTTTTATTGTATGATAGTTCATAAAAATTGCATAATGAATGAAAAAATAGCTGAAAACAGCGCTAAAAAGTTTGACAGAATAAAAAAACACCGCGTATAATTACTTAACTCACCGAAATAAACGAACACTGTTCATAAAATTACTTATCAAAAAAGAGTAGCTATTGGAGGCTGATAATGAGCAAAATTGCCGAAATTACACGCGAAAAGTGGATCTTAAATGCGTTTCCGGAATGGGGAACGTGGCTCAACGAAGAAATCGATGCGGAGAAAGTAGCAAAAAACACTTTTGCCATGTGGTGGATCGGCTGTACCGGTATTTGGTTTAAAACCGAAAACAATACGAATATTGCGATCGATCTGTGGTTCGGTAACGGTAAACGGACGCAAAAGGTAAAAGAGATGGCACCGTTCCATCAAATGCGGAATATGACCGGCGGCCGTATAACGCAGCCGAATCTGCGCGCCGCGCCCATTGTATTCGATCCGTTTGCCGTCACTGCCGTAGATGCGGTGCTTTCAACACACTATCATAACGATCACATCGATCCGTTTTTTGCCGCAGCGGTTATTAAAAACTGTAAAGAGGACGTACCGTTTATCGGTCCCGAAGAAAGCGTAAAAAAATGGCTCGGCTACGGCGTACCGGAAAGCCGCTGTAAAGTCGTCAAACCGGGCGATGTCGTTAAGATAAAAGATACTGAAATAATCGTCGTCGATTCGTTTGACCGTACATGCATCGTTACTGCCGAACAGGATATCCGCGGTGTGTGCCCTACGGATATGGATCAAAAAGCGGTGAACTATATCATCAAAATGCCGGCGGGAACGGTCTATCATTCGGGCGATTCTCACATGTGTACGTATTTTGCAAAACACGGCAAAGACTACGATATAGATATCGCTTTCGGATCGTACGGTGAAAATCCCATCGGCAATCAAGATAAAATGACTTCGGCCGATATTCTGCGTATGGCGGAAGCGCTGCGTTGCAAAGTCGTCATTCCGATTCATTACGACGTGTGGACGAACTTTAAAGCGGATCCGCAGGAAATCATGGCTCTCTATAATTATAAAAAGGACGTACTGCAATATAAATTCCATCCGTTTATCTGGGATGTCGGCGGAAAATACGTTTGGCCGCTCGATAAAGATAAATTGCAGTTTCACTATCGCAGAGGATTTGAAGACTGCTTTACCGATGAACCGAACGTTCCGTTCCGTTCCCTGCTCTAGGAGTGCGTATGAACGTTACAAAAAAAGTAATCGGCTGTCTTGAAAAATGCTATTCGATTGCTCCGCTGCATTATAACGGCAACGATTACTTTCTTGTCGCAGCGGAAAAATCAAACCGTTGTATTTTATTCGATACGGACGGCAACGAAAAAGAAACCGTGTGGACGGAACCGGGCGGCGTTATGTCGATGGTGCAAGTTCCGGGATCAAACGGAATCTTTCTTGCTACGCATAAATTTTATTCACCGAACGACGGTGCGGATGCATATATCGTAATTGTAACGCCGCACGGCGACGGAACATGGGAGCGCAGGACGCTCGTAAATCTTCCGTTCGTTCATCGCTTTGATATTTTAACAAAAAACGGCAAACAGTATCTTATCGCCTGTACGCTGAAAAGCGCGCACGCATATAAAGACGATTGGCGTACGCCGGGAAAAATATATGTCGCGGAATTGCCGGAAGATTTAAGTTCTTTTAACGATCACCATCAACTGCAGCTTACCGTGCTTCAAGACGGACTTTTACGCAATCACGGCTACGGCCGTATCGAAGAAGCGGACGGAAGCGACGCTGCGCTTGTGTCGTGTGCAAACGGTATCTTCAAAGCGCTGCCGCCGGAAAATTCAAGCGCACAGTGGAAGCTTGAACAGCTTTCGCCGCTTTCCGCATCGGATGCGCTGCTGCTCGACTTGGACGGCGACGGTACAAAAGAGCTTGTCGTCCTCTCCCCTTTTCACGGGGATACGTTTTTTATTTTGCATGCCGATGAAGGCCCTTCTCCGGAAGGCGGTGCGTATACGAAAACCGTCTTTGAATATCCCGAAAAAATGCCGTTCTTACATGCGATATACGGCGGTACTCTCGGCGGCATACCGTATGTCGTGATCGGACATAGAAAAGGCAAGCGCAATCTTGTCGTCGTAACGTATGACGGAAAAACCGCATCGTACCGAACGCAAATAATTGATGAAAATTGCGGCAGCGCAAATGTTTTTCATTTTGTTAAAGGCGGTAAAGATTTTATCGTTTCCGCAAATCGCGAAATCGATGAAATCGCTTTGTATGAAATCGATATATAGAAACGAGGTACGGGAGAAGGTATAGAAATCGCTCCCCGATATTTATACTTAAACCATTAAAATGTTTTGTGGCAATAAAATACGCAAGCGGTTTTGCAAGCGTATTTTATCGAAAATGATTGAAACGGTTAGAGATGCATTTCGCGTCGAAGCCCTTCGATTGTAAAAGGTGGCGTTGAAAATGGGATTGTTGAAAAGAATTGCGGAAGCGAAACTGAGTTCGTATGACGATTAAATGGCAGGATATACGCTGCGTATTCGTTGAACGATATTTAATAAACAGCGTCGCGGTCAGAGCGATTTCAGGCGATAAAGCATACAGTCTTATCCTTAAACAATTCAAGCTCAACGAAGTATTGGCATATATTTCAAAACGGGTTACGGATATTAAAGTCGACAGCAGAATAAATGTGCATCCGTAGAATGAAATTGAACGGGCAGTACGGCTATATTTGCATCGAGCGCTGTTCTTCATAATAATTTCGCTTTTTTTAATATTAATAAAAAGCGATAGGAACGGCTTGGTTTTGTGGGGTATATTTTTTAGGTATGAAAGGATGGTAAACTTTTACCTAAAATTTGTAATTTATAATTTTCCATATCATTAGGAGGAAAGACTATGAATGGTTTTTTGAACGGATTGATGGCGGTTTGGGCGTTTTTCCAAAACAATATTCTTACCAAACCTGCATTTTTTGTCGGTCTTATCGTATTCTTGGGTTATGTACTCTTGCGGAAACCGTTCTATGAAGCGTTGGCCGGATTTATCAAAGCCACGGTAGGCTACATGATTCTAAATGTTGCCGCCGGCGGATTGGTCGGTAATTTTCGACCGATCCTTGCAGGATTAAATCAACGTTTCAATTTGAATGCCGCCGTCATCGATCCGTATTTCGGACAAGCGGCGGCTCAGGCTGCAGTAGAAGGCATCGGGCGTTCGTTTACCATGATGATGCAAGTGCTTCTTATTGCATTTATTTGGAACCTGCTTCTTGTTCTCATGAGAAAAGCGACAAAAGTTCGCACCGTATTCATTACCGGGCATATCATGGTACAGCAGTCATCGACCGCGCTGTGGCTTGTATTATTGTGCTTCCCGCAATTGAACGATCCGGGCGTTGTTTCTATGCTCGGTTTGTTTTTGGGAACGTACTGGGCAGTCGCGGCAAACATGACAGTCAACGCGACGCAGCATCTCACTGACGGCGGAGGTTTTGCGGTCGGGCATCAGCAGATGATGGGTATATGGATGATCGATAAAATCGGCGATGCGCTTAATAAAAAGAGCGGCACTATAAGTAATAAAGACAAAAAAATCGAAGACATTAAATTACCCGGATTCCTTTCGATCTTCAATGAAAACATTGTCGCTACGTCGATTCTCATGACGCTTTTCTTCGGTATCATCATGGTCATACTCGGCACCGATACGATGCACGCAATGGATAAAGGGTTTTCAAAAAATCAAAATTTCGGTTTTTACATTGTCGAAAAATCTTTTATGTTTGCAGTCTATCTGCAAATATTACAGCTCGGTGTGCGTCTCTTTGTTGCGGAACTCACTGAATCGTTTCAGGGTATTTCCAATAAATTGCTTCCCGGTTCCGTTCCTGCGGTTGACTGTGCCGCAACCTACGGCTTCGGACATCCGAATGCGGTTACCATCGGATTTCTTTTCGGCGCTTTCGGTCAGTTTTTGGCAATTGCCGGGCTCATCGTATTCAAGAGTCCCGTGTTTATCATTACGGGTTTCGTACCGGTATTCTTTGATAATGCCACTTTTGCCGTATTCGCAAATAAAAAACGCGGCCTAAAATTTGCTATGGTCATGACGTTTATTTCCGGCATAATTCAAGTGCTCGGCGGCGCGTTTGCCGCGTATTACTTTAAACTCGCGCAGTACGGCGGGTGGCACGGCAATTTCGACTGGGATACGCTGTGGCCGATATTCGGTGTAATCATGCGTAATTTGCACTATGTCGGAGTAGCGATTTGTATCGTATTCCTGCTTGCAATACCGCAGCTTGAATATTTCTTCGGAAAATACCGAAGAGAAGATTATTTTAAAGTAGTGGAAGATTACGCCGCAGTCAAAAAGACGGTGTAATGTACGGCTGTTCATAATTAATAATTTGACTGTTCGGAATTTTCCGAGCAGTCAAATCACATTGTATATAAAAGGAGTATTATAGAAAGTCGACTTGTTCGTTGACTTTTTATGGGAGGTGTAAAATGCTGAAAGTTATAGCGGCCTGCGGCAGCGGAATGGGTTCGTCGATGATGATGAAGATGAAATTGGAAAAGGTTTTCAAATCTCTCGGCATACAGGCGTCCGTTACGCATACGAATGCCGGAGAAGCAAAGTCAACCGCATCTCAATATCACATGATCGTTTGTTCCGACGTACTCAAAGATATGTTTACATCTGCAGCTGAAAGCGGGATCGAGATCGTTCCGCTTAAAAATATTCTTGATGAAAAAGAGATCACGGAAAAACTTAAAACGATCGATTTCGATCTGCTGCAAAAGAGGTTCAATATATGAAATTGAGAGATTTTATTATTGACAATCATGCATACGCGCTCGGTATACAAGCCGATACATACGAGGATGCGATAAAAGCCGGTGTGGATTTATTGATTGCGGCCGGAACGGCGGAAAAGCGTTATTATCAGTCCGTGCTCGATATCAAACAAAAACACGGACCGTACTACGTCATCGCTCCCGGGATCGCAATGCCGCATGCACGTCCCGAAGACGGCGCCATAGATACGGGTTTTGCACTGGTGACGCTCACGCATCCGGTTGCATTCGGTCATCCCGACAATGATCCTGTGGATATTATCCTATGTATCAGCGCAAAAGATAAGGACGACTTAAACAACAATGTCATCATAGATGTCATGACATTGCTTGAAAATGAAAGCATCGTAGATAAAATTCGCGCAGCAAAAACCGAAGAAGATCTATGCAAAATCTTTGATGAAGTAGATGCCTTCGGTACGGAATCGTAAATTAAAAATCGCTATTTAAATGCCCGATATGTGTGTCATTGAAGGAGGTTGTAATATGACAAGTGCGACATTGCAAGTGGTGAACGAGACGGGATTGCATACAAGACCCGGTACGCAATTCGTGCAGCTTGCGCAAAAATTCGAAGCCGACATCGTGCTCAAAAAAGGCGACAAAAATGCAAATGCGAAAAGTGTGATCAAAGTGATGAAAATAGGCATTTCAAAAGGTGATACGATTACCCTTGAAGCGGAAGGTTCCGATGAAAAAGAAGCGATCGCCGCGCTTTCCGAATTTGTTAAAAATTTAACCGAATAGTATTTTAGGTTTATGGATTTGTTTGCCCGTTTACAGGCAGCCGAATTCCGTGCGAGGTTTTATATGAAAACGATTCAAGGAAAACCCGTCTCAACAGGGTATGCAGTCGGAGAACTGTATGTATATAAAACACTTTCGCTTGAATGTACACGTACGGCGATCGCTCCGGAAGATATTTCTCGAGAGACCGCTGTGCTTTCCGCCGCCCTTACGGCAACGAAAGACAACATAAAAGAGCTGATTGCCCATAATGTCGGCAGCGGCTCCGAAGATGCGCTTGCGATCTTTGAAGGTTATCTTGAAATTGTCAACGATAAAGAGCTTGAGAGCGATATCGTATCGTGCATTACGGACGATCTTGTCAATTTCGATACGGCCGTATATGAAATTTCAAAACAATACGTTGAAGATATGCTTGCATTAGACGATCCGTATCTGCAGGCACGCGCCGAAGATTTTAAGCAAATCTTCAGATTGATAAAAAATGCGGCGCACGGCAGTCACCGTATTGCTGCGCGCAGCAATAAATTTATTCTTGCCGCAAAAGAAATCGGGCCTGCCGACATGGAAACGATAGATATGTCGCAGCTTTTAGGGATACTCGTAGAAAGCGGCAGTAAAACAAGCCATGCGGCAATCATCTCGCGTTCGCTCGGCATTCCGATGGTTTCCGGCATTGCACAGCTGGAAACCGTGTTACAGGACAGAATGCAGTGTGCCGTAGACGGAAATACGGGGCGTATATATGTTGACCCCGATGCCGAATTTATTTCCGATTACAATAATAAAATCGAGCTGCAAAAAAAAGCTGCAGAGCTTGATAAAACTTTTATCGATAAAGAGGCGAAAACAAAAGACGGTACTGAGATCGTTATTTACGCAAACATCGGCTCGGAAGAAGACGTCGATGCGGTCATCGAAAACAGAGCGGACGGCATCGGATTGTTTCGTACGGAATTTCTGTTTATGAAAGGCGGCGGAACCGTTTTACCGACGGAGGAAGCGCAATTTAAAGCCTATAAATACGTATTGCAGAAAATGGAAAATAAGCCTGTTATTTTCCGAACGCTTGATGCCGGCGGCGATAAAAACATCAATGCGTTGCATATCCCCAAAGAAGAAAATCCGTTTTTGGGCTTACGGGCAATCCGTTTTTGTTTACGCAATACATCGGTATTTAAAACACAGCTTCGCGCTTTGCTCCGCGCCGCCGTATACGGCAATGCAAAAATCATGCTGCCGATGATCATTTCAAAAGACGAAATCATTAAGACAAAAGAACTCATTGCGGAAATTATCTGCGAGTGCAAAAAAGAAGGTGTCGTTGTTGCGGAAAACGTTCCCGTCGGTATTATGATAGAAACACCGGCAGCTGCGGTTATGGCGGAGTCGCTGGCAAAAGAAGCGGCATTTTTCAATATCGGTTCAAACGATTTGACGCAGTACACCCTTGCCGTCGATCGCGGCAACGAGTCCATTTCAGATCTATATGACGAAGCCCATCCTGCCGTCCTTGCGCTGATTGCAAAAACGGTAGCCGCCGCAAACGCTGCACATATTCCTATCGACGTATGCGGAGAAATGGCAGGAAATCCCGCATTTACCGAGGACTTGTTAAGATGCGGCGTGCGAGGATTAAGTATGAGCGCGATCAATATCCCGAAAATAAAGCGTACGCTCACGGAAATTTTATTGTAATTTTCGACACTCATACCTCTTGCGGGACTCACCGTATATGGAACGCTGAAACAATTCTCTTATTGCCTACATGACGTTTCATTGCTAGAATAGCGGCATGGGTATTGCTTCAATTGCACCGTATATCTCCGTCATCCATTCGGATATCCGTCACCAGCCCTTATTCGAAGGCTATTGGCCTATCCCGAACGGCGTGACGCTCAATTCGTATTTTGTGCGCGGAGAAAAAAATGCACTCATCGATCTTACCGCCGACTGGAGCGAAGCCGTCGACCTCTTGGAAAAACAGCTCGGCGAAATCGACGGCGGCGCAAAAATCGACTGCCTCATCCTCAATCACCTTGAGCCGGATCACACGGGATTTTTGCCCGAGTTCGTAAAGCGGAATCCGAACGTCGAAATCATTGCGACGGCAAAGGGTGCGGCCCTCGTAAAAAATTTTATCAAAGCAGCCGACGGATGTTCCTCCCTTAAGATCCGCGAAGTAAAATCGGGCGATGCGCTCGACCTCGGCGGCAGGACGCTTTCGTTTTACGAAATCCCGAACGTGCACTGGCCTGAAACGATGTGCACGTTCGATGCGGCCTCGGGAACGCTTTTCAGCTGCGACGCTTTCGGCGGCTACGGCACGACAGGCGAGCGCGTGTTCGACGACGAATTTTCAGAAAGCGAACTCGCGTCGTTCGAAGAAGAAAGCCTTCGCTACTATGCGACGATCATTGCAAGCTTCAGTCCCTTTGTCAAAAAAGCGATCGAAAAATTCCGCGCCGAAAACCTTGCAATCAAAACGATTGCGCCGAGCCACGGCATCATTTGGAGAGCGCATCCCGAACGGATCATCTCCGCTTACGAACGCTTCGCTTCGTACAATACGACGGGAGCGGGTGAAAAAGAAATCTGCGTCATCTGCTCGTCCATGTACGGCAATACGAAAAAAGGCGCAGAAGCCATTGTGCGCGGCATCAAAGGGACTGACGCTTCGATCAAAGTCGATTTTTTGCAAGTTCCCGGAACCGATGATTCGCACGTGCTCGCCGCCGCTCTCCGTTCCCGCGGCATCGTCATTGCAGCTCCGACATACGAATACAAACTCTTTCCGGCTATGGCGCACATCATCGACCTCTTCAACCGCAAACACATCACCGGGAAAAAAGCGATTCGTATCGGAAGCTGGGGCTGGTCGGGCGGTGCAAAAAAGGAGTACGACGAAATCTCCGCGCCGCTCAAGTGGGAACAGTTCGAACAGTACGAATGGCAGGGAGTTCCGACAGGAGCGGATTTACAAGCGCTTGAAAAAAAAGGCGCGGAACTTGCCGCGGCTGTTTTAAATTAATAAGATGCATGACGGGTTCGGAAAGAGTCGGTCGATAAAGCTGTGTCTTTTTTCGGATGACGGAGAAAATTTTGATGTGTTGAGAATAAACGGATATTCTTCGTTTATAGAGAAAAATATCGATATGATTAATAAAATAATCGAATCGGCAAAAGTGATCAAATAACGACATACATCGATGCAGTACATCGGTGTATATTTATTAATTTCGGAGGGATCCGATGATCGGATACATCGTCAAACTGTTCCGCGCGCTCAATTCGAATTCGAAGCCGTCGGAAATCGCGAACGCCCTTTGTCTCGGGCTTATTCTCGGTTTTATGCCGAAGAACAATCTGCTGTGGTACCTGCTCGTGGTGCTGTCTTTATTCGTGCGTATAAACAAAGGCGCCTACCTCATTGCGATGGCGCTCGGCGCGCTCGCAGCTCCTTTGCTCGACCCGCTTTTTGATAGGATGGGCTATGCAGTTCTTACGTTTGCGCCGCTCGAACCCGTTTTTTCATACCTGCTCGACGTTCCGTTCGTCGGCTTTACGAGATTCAACAATACGATCGTGTGCGGTTCCCTGCTCTTCGGCATAGTCTGCTACGTACCGCTTTTTATTATCGCAATCGTACTGATTAAACAGTGGCGCACGGTCATCGCGGGTGCAATCAAAAACAGCAAAATCGGAAAAGCGATAAGCGCGCTGCCGATCATTTCAAAAATCGCCGAAAAGGCATCGGAGCTTGTGTAAAATGAAAACGACAGTCGCTAAAACGCAAAAAACCGTCCCCGCAAAAAAACTTCCCGGATTGTTAAAAAAATCCTATACACAAAAACAATTCGAAAAGAAAATACTGAAAAAAATATACGTGGCGGCGGATAAAGAATTTATTAATAATTATTTTACCGCCGATGCGGATAAAACGGGCAGCGTACGTATTCCGAAAAATTCGGAAATCGCCAAAGCGGATTTTATCCGTCTTAAAACCCTTGCAAAAGAAATACGGCAGCAGAAATTCGGCATCAAGCTTATCCCGCTTGCAGCCCTCGTCGGCGCCATAGTCGCCGTTTGCGTCGTTGTCGGTATGTTTAAAAACATCATCGTAAAGCGCGCGATCGTTGCGGGCATGCAAAGCGCTTTTCAAGCGAAGACCGATATCGGTTACCTCGATTTTCAAATATTCGGCGCAAAGCTTACAATAAAAGATTTGCAGCAGGCGAATAAAAACGATGTGATGAAAAACATCTTTCAAGTCGGGGAAATCACGTTCGATTTCAATTTGACCGAACTGCTGCGCGGCAAATTCGACGCGGAAAACATCACCGTCGCGGACGTGCTCATCGGTACCGAGCGGAAAACGTCCGGCTATATTCCGATAAAACAAAAGCGCGAAGAAAAACAAAACGAAAGCCGCATCGCCGACATGCAAAAGGCGCTCCTTGCCGATGTGCAAAAAACGCTTTCCGACACCTTTGCCGAATACAATCCTCAAACGATTATTAAAAACGTTGAAAGCAATTTGAAATCTCCGGCGATGGCGGAAAGCACAAAGACCGCGATCGAAGAAACGGTCGCAAAGTGGAAGAATACGCCCCAGTCGATGGAAAAATCGATTCGCGAATTTTCAAGTTCCGTCGATACTCTTATCAAAACCGATTGGGCGGGCGTAAAAGATCCCGTAAAATTAAAAGAAGCGCTCGATGCGATCAACGCCGCCGTCGTGCAGGGAAAAAATATAAAAATGCAGACCGAAAAGATTGCCGCGGACTTCAAAAGCGATACCGAGACGGCCGAGCGGCTTTCGAAAGAAATCAGGGCTGCGATCGTATCCGACAAAGCGCTCATCGACAAAGAGATCACCAAATTCAAAACGCTCAAAAACGACGGCATCGGCGGCGTCTTCAACAAAGTGCTCACGGCATTTATGTACAATTTGTTCGGCACGTATTATCCCTACGTGCAAAAAGGGATCGATACGGCGCTTCAATTTAAAAGCAAAGCTTCGTCGCAGCCCGCAAAGAAAAAAGCGAAAAAAGTTTCGCGACGCATGAAGGGCACGGATATCTATTATAAAAACGATACCGTTCCGAGATTTTTGATCGAAAACGCGTACGGCTCGGGCGCCGATTGGAGCGTGTCGGTAAAAGAGGTTTCAAGCGATCCCGACAAGCGCGGAAAGCCCGCAGAGCTTTCCGCCGCTTTCGCCGTTAAAGGAATCGACAATGCGATAAGCGCCGTTATCGACGGGAGACGCAAAACTGATAATCCGCTTTTGTCCGCAAAGTATAGCGGATCGGGTTTTCCGCTTTCGCTGAAAATCGACGACGCATATTCGCTCGATACGCGATCGTCCGCCCTTTCGTGCGCTATACTGGGCGACGACGACGGAAGCTTCAGCGTGCGCGGATCGGTCGATATGCGCGGCATGAAAATCACGACTCCGTCTTTCGAACCTGCTCCCGTATACGAAATCTACCGCAAAGCGATGGAGCGGTTTACCGCGCTCAAAGTCGGCTTTACGGCAGGCTACACGGTCGAATCGGGCGTCACGCTTTCGCTCGACACCGACGCGGCCGAACGATTCGCTGCGGTTTTCCAAAGCCTGCTCGCATCCGAATTGACGTCGATCACCGCTTCCGCGCGCGAAAAAGTAAAGGAACTGCTCGCCGAAAAGACGGGCGGCGTTTCCGCCGAAATCGCGAAGCTGACGGATATTCAAAACGGCATCAAGCTGCAGGAAGCGAACTTCGGCGATATGAACGCCGCGCTCGAAAAAACTCAGCGGGACATACTCAAACAGCTCGCAGGCCAAACCGGAAGCGACGCCGTACAAAAAGCCGCCGGCGCGCTCAAAGGATTGTTCGGAAGATAGGACAAAAAAAATGTCAAGGACACAAGTACACAAAAAATTGACAAATGTGCAATTTGAGATGATAATAATAAAACACTGTCATTTTCGTTTTTGAGGAGGATTTTGCGATGAAAAAACGCTGTGCTGTTTTTGTGTTGCTGTCTGCAATGTGTTTTACGTTGTTTGCAGGAGGAGAAAAGGACGCCGCGTATGCGGACGGTACGGCTAAGCTGACCATATATGCGAGAGCATATACGTATCAGCAGGATGCTCCGTGGAAAGTTGCCGAACGAAAATTAAACGCCGCACATCCCGAGCTGAAGATTACGTATTCGTATCAGGGATTCGGATGGAGTGATTTGCGAACGGGATTTTTGACTGCAGCGGCCGGCGGTGAAGCGCCCGATGTCGTTATGACCGATATTATATGGCTCGGAGAATATGCCGACGGCGGATTGATTACGCCGGTTACGCGCCAAGCGGAAGCGTGGTCGGAATGGGCCGACGTCGCTCCGATGTATCGGGAAGCGACGAAATGGAACGGAAAGATTTACGGTCCGTGGCTCAATACGGATGTGCGCGTTATGGCGTACAATAAAAAATTGTTCCGCCGCGCAGGACTTGATCCGAATAAACCTCCGCGAACGTGGAGCGAACTTCGTACGGCGGCAAAAACGATAAGCGATGCGCTTGCGCCTGCCGCATACGGATTCGGATTTCCCGCGATGATAGCCGATGAAACGGCTCAGACGTTCTATGCCTATTTGTTTTCTCTCGGGGGATCGATCTTAACAAAAGATTTGAAAAAAGCCGCATTCAACAGTCCGCAAGGCGTTCAAGCGCTTAATGAATTGATAAATTATGTAAAGAGCGGTGCAACACCGACGTCCATCGTTTCCGGCGATTACGGCGATATTCAAAAAGGCGTGTTTCAGGATAAATTTGCTATGGCGTTTATGACCAAAGCGTTCGGTCTCGCAAAAGATCTGGTTCCGAATTTGACTCCGGAAACGTATCAAAACGATTTCGGCGTCGTCACGATTCCTCGCGCCGATAACGGAAAACCCGCGACGATGAGCGGCGGTTATTTGCTTTGTATTCCGACCGGTTCCAAAAATAAAGATCTGGCATGGGAATTCATCTCCTATGCCGCCGGCGCGGAAGCACAGTTCGGTTATACGGCCGCGCGCGGTTATGTGCCGACGTTTACCAGCTTAAAAAATAAAGCGGAAAATTATTATAAAATCGATCCGTACTTCGGCGTAATCATGGATCAGGTAAACAATGCGTATTTCCGTCCGAGCATTCCGCAATACACCGAAATCTCCGCTGAAATTCAACAGCAGATTCAGGCTGCCGTTATGGGACAAAAAGATGCGAAGCGCGCCCTTGACGATGCCGCCGCTGCGGTGAATGCGATTTTAGCCGATTGATCGCGTACCGTCGGGTGTGACTGTCCAAAAACTTCGATTTTTGGACAGTCCTCTTAATTTACTATGCGATGATTAAAATTACATCATTCCAAGTTTAAGACATAATTTAAAATTCAACGAGCCATCGAAAAAGTAACCGACTTTTGAGACGGCCGCGCTCGGCATTTTGTCGATCGGTAACGTATTATGCCGGATGAAGTCTTATTCGATTATTTTGTGGGAAAGTGTACCGTATGGAAATAAAAACGAAAAATACCGTTGCGGGCTATATCTTTCTTATTCCGCTTGCGGTCTTATTGCTGTCGATGTCGTTCTATCCGCTTATGCGGACGATATTTTTAAGTTTTCACGATGTAAAACTCGCCACACTCGGCAATATAAAATTTGTCGGATTAAAAAATTTTATTGCGATCTTTAAACGGGTATCGCCGAGCTTTATCTCGATGATTTTGCCGACCACCCTGTGGTACGTGTTCGGAAGCGTTGTCGGTCAAATCGGTTTCGGTTTTTTGGCAGCGTGGTTGTTGAATGCAAAAGGTATCGCAGGTAAGGGGATATTCCGGTCGATTGTTATTTTGCCGTGGGTTGTGAGCAGTATTATCATTTCCATTTCATGGCGCTTTATGTATGAACCGCGTCTCGGTATATTGAATTATCTGTTGGGAAAAATCGGCGTCACAAACCTTCCGACATATCTCAATAATCCCGATACGGTTTTGATTTATTTAATAATTGCGAATATTTGGCACGGTATGCCGTTCAGTTTTATCATACAGACATCCGGTTTGCAAAGCATCTCCGAAGACATCTACGAAGCGGCTCTGATTGACGGTGCGAACGGCTTGCAGCGTCTGCGCCATATTACGATTCCGATGATGCGCCAATTTCTCGTCATGAACCTTGTCATGTGCAGCATGAATACGATCAATTCGTTCGATTTGATCTATGCGACGACGAAAGGCGGTCCTTTGTTTCGCAGCGAAGTGATGGCCGTCTATATGTATCGTCGCGCGTTCGATTTCGGAAAACTCGGAGAAGGTTCCGCCGTTGCTGTCGTTATCCTTTTGTTGAATCTGATTTTGACGATATCGTATTTACGGATGAATAAAGAAAGGTGGGAAGGATAATATGAATCGGCAAAAGATCAAAGGATACGGCCTGCACGCCGCTGTCTATTTCGCATTGTTGCTCATCGTCGTTTTTACGCTCGTCCCGCTTTATTGGCTTTTGAGCAGTACCTTTAAAACAAGCGGAGAAGCGATGGGCTACCCGCCCTCGTTGTTTCCGCATAGACCGACGTTGGAGAATTTCCTGCGCCTTGCAGGCGGCGCGGTTTTTAATTTTTCTTCGTACTATCACAGTTTTATCGTGTCTGCGGGCGCAATGCTGTTAAGTTTGTTTGCAGCGACGCTCGGCGGCTACGGGTTATCACGGTTCGAATTTCCCGGAAAAAAATCGGCGATGATCGGCATACTGTTTTTTCAAATGGTTCCCGTGCTTGCGCTGATCATTCCGTTATACCAAACATTTTCGGTGACGGGACTCTATAATACGCATATCGGTTTGGTTTTAATTTATGCAACGCTTTCCGCGCCGATGAATACGTGGGTTTTAAAAGGCTATTTCGATACCATTCCCGATGCGATCGAAGAAGCGGCGATGATCGACGGATTGACGAAATTTCAATCATTTTTACAGATTGCACTGCCGATTGCGGCGCCCGGTATTTCCGCCGCCGCAATTTTTGCGTTTTTTAAAGCGTGGAACGAATATATCGTCGCCCGGACATTGACAAGTTCGATACA
This sequence comes from Treponema sp. Marseille-Q4523, assembly GCF_016901105.1. NCBI lineage: Bacteria > Pseudomonadati > Spirochaetota > Spirochaetia > Treponematales > Treponemataceae > Treponema > Treponema sp. Marseille-Q4523. Next base: position 21,539 of record NZ_JAFEVM010000040.1, read on the forward strand.
CCCGTACACCGTCGAGCTGTATCGCTTTATCGGAGAAGCGGGTGAAGTTGACTGGTCGCTTTTGGGTACCGCATCTTTTATCGCGATCGTTCCGATTTTCGTTTTGTTTTCGTTTTTTCAAAAATATTTTATTATCGGGCTTTCCGGCGGCGCAATCAAATCATAACGGGGCATATGCTGTCCGTCACCGCGTACCATGCGCGATGCGGCGAAGTTTGTTCGTCGGCTGGAAACACGCGCCGCATTCTTGCGTACAGCATAAAAGCTCGTTCAATTATTTCATTGATATTATCGATTTTTCCTCTTTTCAAATTTTACATTTGGAGTTATACTATATCAAGTATCAGGAGATATCGTTGAGCTTTCCTATACCGACCGACAATTTTACCCCACATCCCTAACCCCCTCTCCCCC
>NZ_JAFEVM010000041.1:0-21030 GCF_016901105.1 Treponema sp. Marseille-Q4523
GCAGAATGAGCACGGCTTTTATTTTTATAAAGCATATCGTCCGCTTTTTTTATAAGTTCAACGCTCGATATACTCTGTCCGTCTGTTTTTGCGTAGCCGATGCTCAGGGTAATGGCATACGGGAGCCTGCGCGACGCTGCTTCCGCCTCAAGCGCTTTATTAAAATGATTTATCAATTCATCGGGACTCGATACGTACAACGATTCTCCGATCAGCAAAAATTCATCGCCGCCGAACCTCGCGGCAAAAGTGCTGTACTTTTGGCTTGTCATCCTCAGTGCCTGCGCAACGATGCGCAGCACTTTGTCCCCTTCGATATGACCGTAGGTATCGTTTATCTCTTTGAACGAATTGATATCGAACATAAACAGATACAATGGCCATTCGGTAAGCGGACTGTTGAATTTCGTTTCGAGATATTGATTCGCACGCCGCCGGTTATTCAAATCGGTAAGCGCATCGCTGAAAATCTGCGCCTGCTGAAAATTGATAAACATGATCAAAAATCCGGAAAATATGGCGATCACGATAAGCGGCGTACCCGGAATAAATATCTGAAGCGAACCGATCGCAAAACAAACGGTAATCGCAAGGACAAAACTGAACGTAGCGTGCCGCCGCATCGGCATACGATCTTTCGCTCCGCAGCACATCGCCCGAATGAGCGCAACGACAAAATAAAAAGACACGACCGCCATCTGCCAGCAATAGTAGGGTCCGCGCCGGTATTCATTGTCGGGTGTTATGTAATAGATCCATCCCGTATAATACGACGATGCACACATGAACAGTGAAAACACGAGCGGCACCGATGCGATGATCCACAGTTCGGGTTTTTTCATAAACGCGGTTTTCAATCTGATTTCCGTATAGATAAACATAAAAAAAGAAAGAACGCTTATCAGAAAAATGGAAAAGAAGCAAACGACAGCGTTTACGATACGTATATAAAACGACATATAACCGTATTCACCCACGATCCATATTGCATCGACCAACGAATATACGATAAATACCCGCAGCATGATCTTCAACATACGTATTTCGAGTTCACTGCCTATATCTGTTGTTAATTTTTTAATGATAAATACGGAAAATGCAATACAGAGAAAATCAACCACCAGATAGGTGAAAACGCTATTGATTACAGGCGTCATACAATGCTTCCGTTCCTTGACCTTGAATAGAATTCGGATAAAACTTTTGTAGGAATGTGAAGCGCATTTTTAAAGTAAACTCCGGTTTCCGAAAAAGTTTTGCGAAATGCATGGGCACCGTTCGAGCTCCGTACATTTCGTATCAACAGTTGTAGAATATAACAAATTTTCAAAAGATTTGCTACAGGGAAAATAAAAATTTTTATCATTTTTATTTATGCGGGAACTTCAATACCTTTTGTTACGGTGTTCTGCGGCAAGGTTATTGATTTGACAAGCGGTACCCGAAATTCTATGATGATTAAAAATTTTCATGGGAGAAATTATGATTATCGATACGATTGAAAACATCGAAAAATACGCGGCTTCTTTTCCGCAGCTTCGAGCGGTTGCCGCAGTGCTCCGCTCCGGAAAAGCGGAAACGGCGGTGACAGGTTCGTATGCGACGGACGACGCATCGGTGCGCTATTCCGTGAGCGAATATCAAACGCGGACAAAAGGCACGAAAGGCTACGAAACGCATCGGCACGCGGCGGACGTACAATTCATCGTGTCGGGAGAAGAGATCATCGATGTATGCGAAAATGCCGGCATGAAAGCGCGGAACGAATACGATGCCGAAAGCGATATTCAATTTTTTGACGGCGAATTGGCGGCGTCCTATATCGCCAAACCCGGAAAATTCATCGTTTTGTTTCCCGGAGAAGGTCACGAACCCTGCATTTCGCTCAAAAATCCGGAAACCGTACGAAAAATCGTGTTTAAGCTCGCAATGTAAGCACGCAGCCGGAATCCCGCTTCGGCATACTGTTATTTGTGATCAAAATTCACCATCCCGTCATGCGATTGACGCGCGAAACGATTGAAAAAATCGGTTTTTTATAAAAAAAATTTGACAGCTCCGGAAACTCGTGCTACCATGTTACCTATCAACCTGTTTGACAGGTAACATCTTATACGAGGAGTCTCTATGAAAAAACTGATTTGTGCAGCGGCGACGGTTTTGCTGATCTGCGGAATTGCAGCGGCTTCGGGCGGCAGCGACGGCAGCAATGCTGCGACCGGTCAAAAAGTAACGATAAAGTGGGCATCGGTACATCCGCCTGCACATCCGGCGTCTCAGACGATGATGCGCGTAGCGGAAGAAGTGTCGAAACAGACGAACGGCCGTGTCGAAATCAAAGGCTTTCCCGGCGGAGCGCTCGGCGGCAGCATGGACTTGATCCAAGGCACGCAGACCGGCATCGTCGATATGGTCAGCGAAGGAGCGGCGAACTTCGGACAGTATGTGCCGTCGGTGACGATCGCCGAAGCGCCGTATATTTGGCGCAATGTCGAGCATCTTGAAAAAGCGATCGACGGTGCATTCGGTCAAAAGATCAACGAAGAGCTGATCAAGGGCAGCGGCATGCGTCTGCTCGGTGCGATGTACTACGGAACGCGCCACCTTTCGACGTCGAAAAAAGAAGTGCGCAAAGTTTCGGACTGCGCGGGTATGAAAATCCGCGTTCCGGAAAACGATGTCTTCGTCGCAATGGCGCGCTCATGGGGATCGAATCCCACGCCGATCACGTTCAACGAACTGTATCTCGCACTTCAGCAGAATATCGTCGACGGTCAGGAAAACCCGCTGCCGACTTTTTCGTCCGCAAAATTCCAGGAAGTGCAAAAATATATCATCCTCACCGGACACATTATGACGCCGATGCTCATCGTCATCAACGAAAAGGTATGGCAGAAAATCGCTCCGGCCGATCAGGAAATCGTCAAAGCGTCGATCGCAAAAAACATCAAATGGCAAAACGGCGAAATCATCAAGCAGGAAAAAGATTTGATCGCAAAACTCCAATCGCAGGGCGTCACGGTCATCACGCCCGATGTCGAAAGCTTCCGGCAAGCGACATTGAAAGTCGTACCGCCGATGTTCGAAGCGAAATGGGGCAAGGGTACGTGGGACAGCATCCAAAACATTAAATAACGAAGCTGTCGTCGATCAACAAAACGTCGGAGTTGTTCGGAAATCGGGCGGCTCCGATATTCGTCCGCTGTTTTTAAAATGCGGCAGTTCCGCACATTCGATCATAAAGATGCGTCCGCCGCGCACTGCCGAAAACCCTTTGACCGGCTCGAGCGTTTCGCAAAAGTTTTCATACGGGTTTTCATGGGAGAAAATAATGAATCGCGTAGAGGAAAAAGTAACGGCTGCCGTCAACAAATGTATCGACCGGCTTTCCGTCGTTCTCTTCTTAGTCATATTTATTTTAGCGCTGTGTCAAATATGCATGCGCTATGTTTTGAACAAACCGCTCGTGTGGTCTGAAGAATTAATACGATATGCATTTGTGTGGATCTGTTATCTCGGCTGGGTTCTCGGCACAAGAAACAGAAGTCACATACAGATTACGATTATCGTCAACCTGCTTCCGAAAATACTGCACAAAATGATCGATACGCTCAACAGCCTTATCCTTATCGTGTTTTCGGCATACATGATCGTATACGGCATCGGAATGACGAAAGCGAGCACGATGCTTCCGGCGATCACCATTCCGATTACGATAAGCTTTGTGTACGCGGTCGTGCCGTTTGCCAATACGCTCATCATCGTATACGAACTGCTGCATCTCAAAAACAGCGTATGGAAACGCAATGCGGACAAGGGGGCTGCCGTATGAACATGGGTATCATCTTTATTCTGTTTATCGTCCTGCTCATCGTCGGAACGAATATTTACGCCAACCTCGGCATCTGTTCCCTGCTCTACTGCCTGACGAACGGATTTACACCGCTTACCGTCATACAGCGCATAACGATGGCCGCGAATTCGTTTCCGCTGCTGGCCGCGCCGTTTTTTATCATCATGGGCAATATCATGAATACGTCGGGTGTAACCAAGCGCATGTTCAACTTTGCAAATGTGCTTGTCGGACACATGCCCGGAGGTCTCGGACACGCGAACATCGTCGCATCGGTTTTGTTTGCAGGCATGAGCGGCACTGCAGTTGCGGACGCGGCAGGCTTGGGTACAATCGAAATCAAAGCGATGCGCGACGCCGGATTTGACGACGACTTTTCGTGCGCAGTCACCGGTGCTTCTTCGACGATAGGGCCTATCATTCCGCCGAGCTTGCCGATGGTACTGTACGCGGTTCTCGCCGAAGCGTCCGTCGGACGGCTCTTTATGGGCGGGCTTTTGCCGGGCGTCATAATGGCGGGAACGCTCATGGCCATGGTCTTTTGGTACGCAAAGCGCAGAGCCTATCCGCGTGCGCCTCGCCCGACAAAAAAAATTTTGTGGCAGGCGTTTAAAGATGCGTTTTGGGCGCTCATGGCTCCGGTACTGCTGTTCGGCGGTATCGTGTCGGGCGTATTTACGCCGACGGAAGCGGCCGTGTTTGCGGCGTTCTATTCGCTCATCCTCGGTCTCTTCGTCTACAAAGAATTCAGCATTAAAGATTTGCCGCGTATCATCCTTGCGACGGTGGAAACGAACGGCGTCGTTCTCGCGCTCGTCATGACGGCGGTTATGTTCGGCTGGTCGCTTTCGGTCGCAAACGTGCCGCAGATACTCGCGTCGGGCATCATGTCCGTTTCCAATCACCCAGTCGTCATTTTGCTGCTCATCAACGCCTTCCTGCTCTTCGTCGGTATGTTCATGGAAGCGAATGCCGCCATCATGATCCTCACGCCGATATTTATCCCGCTCATGCACGCGCTCGGCGTCAGCCCGACACAGTTCGGCATCATGATGATCTTGAATTTGATGATCGGACTGTTGACACCGCCGGTCGGAATCGTTTTGTACGTCGTTTCAAACGTCGCAAAGGTTTCGTTCGAACGCGTCACAAAAGCGACCGCACCGTTTCTCATCCCGCTCATCGCGGTTTTGCTTTTGATTACGCTGATCCCGGGAATCACGACGTGGATCCCGAATCTGTTGTTCGGACCGGAATTGTAAACTGTGGAAACAAACCGACAGCGTATGCCGTCGGTAATAAAAATAAAAGACGTCCTGAAGCTGTAAAAGAGATACGGTTTCGGACGACTTTATCAGGAGTTGATATGAAAAAAATACTCGCTATGATGCTTGGGGCAGCGATGCTGCTCCCTGCGGTTTTTGCCAACGGACAGGCGGATGCGAACAAGCCTATCGAACTGACGTATACGATGACTGCCGTCCCGACGGACGCGCATACGAAAGCGATGATGGTTTTCAAAGAAACGGTTGAAAAGCTTTCCGGCGGAACGATCAAAGTGCTCACCTATGATTCCGCTTCTCTGTTCAAACAGGAACAGGAACTCACTGCCGTAAAAACGGGACAAGCCGATATGACCGCAACCGCAGCCGCATGGCTTACCGACGGCTCTCCGTGGGTATCCATGTTTACCGCCGGTTATATCTTCAAAAGCTATGAGCACATGACAAAGGTCATGAACGGCCCGGTCGGCAAAGAAGTATTCGAGCGCATCGCAAAAGAGCAGGGCATCCGTCCGCTCGGCGCGGAGTACCTCGGCACGCGCCAGATGAATATGGTGGAAGACAGACCTATCAAAACGCCCGCGGATCTCAAAGGAGTAAAACTCCGCATGCCGAATTCCGATTCGTGGATATTCCTCGGCAAAGCGCTCGGCGCAAACCCGACGCCGGTTTCCTTTTCGGAACTGTACATGGCGCTGCAGACGAAAACCGTCGACGGCCAGGAAAACCCGCTGCCGACCGACAAAAACGCGAAATTCTACGAAGTGACGAAATCGATTACGATCACGAACCACGTCGTAGACAGCGTATGGCCCGCAATCAACGAAAAGAAATGGCAGTCGCTTACCAAAGAACAACAGGGTTGGATCATGGAAGGCGTAAAAGCCGGCATCGAATTCTGCGATAAAACGAACCGCGCGGCGGAAGCCGAACTCATCGGCTTCTTCAAATCGCAGGGACTCAAAGTATACAACGCCGACCTCAACGCGTTCAGCAAAGAAGTCCTCGGCAAATACCTTGCAAGCGATTATGCAAAATCGTGGGATAAAGCCCTGTTCGATAAAGTGCAGGCCGCAGGCAACTGACGCGTACGCATACGGGGGAGCATCCGCGCTCCCGCCGTACGGCGCGGCGCTTTCCAACGCAACGGAGATATCATGAAAAAAATTTTATTATTTTTGCGGAATTGCATGGAAGTGTATATTCCGATCATTTCGTTTTCGGTACTGTTTATCGCGTTTATCCTGCAAGTCATTTCACGCTACGTTTTCAACCGCCCCATCATCATGACAAACGATCTCATTGTACTCGGTTTTTGCTGGACGGTTATACTCGGCGCATGCTACACGATGCGAAAGCACGGACATGTGCAGTTTACGATGCTGTACGATATGTACAGTCCGAAAGTTGCCGCCGCGATGCGCCTGGCCGGCAATATCATTATTATTTTAACTTTCGCCGCCCTGTTTATCCCTTCCATAAGCTTTTCCCTCTTTCAAGGATTCCAGCGTACGGCGGTGCTTCGCGTGAGTTTGACATGGGTATTTTTGCCCTTCGCATATTTTTTGCTTTCCGTCATCGGGTACAGCATCAAACCGTGCATCGAAGACATCAAAGTCATCTGCGGCAAACTCGACGACTCCGAAGATCACAAAGCGGATAAAGAAAACGCGGCGGTGATCGGAAAAGCCGCAGACGGAGGCAGCGTATGAGTCTCGGACTTACGGTTTCGCTTATCGTATTCGTTTTAATTTTTATCCTGCGTATGCCGATCGCGCTCGGTATGCTCAGCTCCGCCGTCTGCTATCTTTTGATAACCGGCCGCGATCTGAGCCTTGTCGTCAATCAAGTGATGAACACGTTCTACACGAATTACGTTATCATCGCCGTTCCGCTTTTTATCTTTACCGCAAACGTAATGAATTCGGGAAAAGTCACCGACATGGTATTTAAATTCGCAGGCGGTTTGTGCGGACGCATGAGAGGCGCGCTCGGTCACGTAAACGTCATCGCTTCTCTTATTTTTTCCGGCATGACCGGTTCGGCAATAGCCGATGCGGCCGGCTTGGGCAAAATCGAAATCCAGGCGATGCGGCAAAAAGGCTTTGACGACGAATTCAGCTGTGCGATCACCGCAGCGTCCGCAACGATCGGCCCGATATTTCCGCCGTCGATTCCGCTCGTCATCTATGCGATGCTCAGCAGCACGTCGGTCGGTGCGCTGTTTATGGGCGGCATGATCCCGGCAATCCTGCTCACGATATTCCTCATGGTATACGTAGCCGTCGTCGCAAAAAAGCGCGAGTACCCGCGCGGCGATAAAATCGTACTGCGCGAATTCCTCGCTTTTACGCTGAAAGCGCTTCCGTCATTGCTTACGCCCGTCATCCTCCTCGTAGGTATCTATACGGGCGTTATGACGCCGACCGAAGCGGGTGCCGTGGCGGGACTGTACGCGCTGCTCATCTCCGTCATCGCATACCGCGCCATGGGCTGGAAAGACTTATTTGAAGTCATCAAAACGACGGTAAAAGACGTCGGCGCAACCTCGCTTATGATAGGAGCTGCAACGATCATCAGCTATATCGTCGCGCGCGAACAGCTTGCGGTACACATCGGAAACTGGATCCTTTCGATCACGTCGAGCAAATATCAGTTTTTGCTCCTGGTGAATATCGTCATCCTCTTTCTGGGCATGTTTATCGACACATCGACGATCCAGCTCGTCTTCGTTCCGATCATGATCCCCGTTGCGCAAAAACTCGGAATCGACATGATACACTTCGGATTGGTCGTAACGTTCAACATGATGGTCGGACTTTCCACACCTCCGTTCGGTATGCTGCTGTTTATCACGAGCGGCATATCGGGTACACCGCTTAAAGGTATTATGAAAGAAATCGTATGGCCGCTCGGTGCGATGCTGCTCGTACTCGCCATCATAACGTATTTTCCGCAAACGGTGCTGTTCCTGCCGAAACTTACAGGACTGTTGTAATCGATAATTATTAATTAATAAGCATGGGGGATTATATGAAAGAATATCACGGCTGCTGGCCTACGATGATCACGCCGTTTACGGAAAACAATACGGTGGATTTCGATGCGATTAAAAAACTCGTCGAATGGTATATCGCTCACGGCGCCGACGGAATTTTCGCCGTTTGCCAATCGAGCGAAATGTTTTTTCTTTCAAAGCAGGAAAAGCTCGATATAGCGAAAGCCGTCGTCGACGCCAACGCCGGCAGGATCAAAGTGATCGCATCGGGGCATACGTCGGACGATCATGCGGAGCAGATAGACGAATTGGGAGCTATGGCGAAGACGGGCGTCGATGCGGTCGTTCTCGTCGCAAACCGTATGGCAAAACAAAACGAAGGAGAAGCCGTCTTCAACAAAAATGCAGAAGATATTTTCCGCCAGCTTTCGGGCGTTACGCTCGGTCTCTACGAGTGTCCGTATCCGTACTTGCGCCTGCTTACCGACGACTTCCTCGCCGACTGCGCGCGTACAGGCAAACTCGTCTTTTTAAAAGACGTGAGCTGTTCGAACGAAATAGAAGCGCGCCGCGTCAAACTTACCGCCGGCACAAAGCTTTCGCTGTTCAACGCAAATACGTCGACGCTGCTCGATTCACTCATCGCGGGCTACGACGGCTACAACGGCGTCATGGCGAATTTCCACATCGACATCTACAAATGGATGTACGATCACTTTAAAACCGAGCCGGAAAAGGCGCGCAAAATCAGCGACTTTTTAACGGTCGCGGCGGTATCGGAAGCGCGCGCGTATCCGGTAAACGCGAAGTTCCACTACAGTCTTACCGGTCTTCCCATGTCGATCGTAACGAGGAGCAAAGACGTTTCCGTATTGAACGAAAATGCGCGGCACGAAATCGAAAGCCTTATCCGTATGGAAAAAGACATCCGCGCGGAACTCGGTCTTGCAGGATAATGCCGTATGACCGACAATAGTTTCACCTTGGTAAGAGACAACTTAAGCGTACAAATTGCCGATCGCTTGGAAAACACTATTGTTAATTCGGATGCGTTTCCCGTAAACGAAAAACTTCCGTCGGAACAGCAGCTCGCCGAGCAGTATCGCGTGTCCCGTCCCGTAGTCCGTGAAGCGCTGAAAGTTTTGCAGGAACGCGGACTCGTCGCATTGAAAAACGGACTCGGCGCTTTTGTCACAAAGCCGGAAAATTCGACGGTGTTTTCCGCCGTAAGCAGGATCATGCAGATGAACAATATCTCCGACAATGATCTGACGCAGATGCGCGCCATGCTCGAAGTAAACGCCGCGCGCCTTGCGGCTGCGAATATCACCGACGACATACTGGAAGCGCTGCGGAGCAACATCGAAGCGTTTTCGGACAAAACGCTTTCGCCGAAAGAGCGTGTCACATTGGACTGCAGCTTTCACAATCTCATAGCGAAAGCGTCCGGCAACGCCTTGCTCGAAATATTCAACGACGTGCTGATTTCGCTGCTCACCGATTACATGGGAAAAGGCGTCCTCGTCGCAGGCGGCATAGACGATGCGATCACACGGCACAAAAAAATATTGCACGCTCTCGAAGCGCACAATACGACCGACGCCGTCGTCGCGATGAACGAACACATCGCCGCATCGAAACGCAATGTGGAAATATTTGCGGCGAACAAAACAGAGGTTACAATCAACATATGATCAGGAGGATTATGCAATGGCAAAATCAAGGTTAATCGGCGAGTATCCGATCATCGGTATCCGCCCCATCATCGACGCGAGAGAAGGCATGCTCAATGTCCGCGCTTCGCTGGAAGAACTGACGATGCGCATGGCACATCAGGCAAAAGAGCTGCTCGAACGAAACGTGTTCTACACAAACGGAGAGCCGGTAAAAGTGCTCATCGCGGACGGCACGATCGGGCGCGTTGCCGAATCGGCCGTATGTGCGGAAAAATTCAAAAAAGCCGGTGTCGATATCACGCTGTCGGTTTCGCCGTGCTGGTGCTACGGTTCCGAAACGATGGATAACGATCCCATGACGATAAAAGGCGTGTGGGGCTTAAACGCGACGGAACGCCCGGGCGCCGTATACCTTGCAAGCGTGCTCGCCGGCTACGCGCGCAAAGGTCTCCCCGCATTCGGCATCTACGGCAGTACCGTACAGAAATTCGACGACAAAACGATCCCCGACGACGTAAAAGAAAAATTGATACGTTTCGGAAAAGCATCCGTAGCCGCAGCCACGATGCGCGGTAAATCCTATCTGCAGATCGGAGCGACGTGCATGGGGATATCCGGTTCGCAAATCGATCCCGACTTTTTTGAAGAATATCTCGGTATGAGAGTCGAGTCCGTCGATGAAGTCGAAGTGTATCGCCGCATCGAAAAAGAGATCTACGACAAAGACGAATATAAGCGCGCGCTCGAATGGACGCGCAAAAATTGTCCGACGGGATTCGATAAAAATCCTAAAGAAGCGCAAAAAACTCCCGCGCAGATCGACGCGGATTGGGAGTTTACCGTCAAGTGCGCGCTTATCATCAAAGATTTGATGAACGGCAATCCGAAACTCAGAGAAATCGGCTGGGGCGAAGAAGCGCTCGGACACAACGCGATCGCGGCGGGCTTTCAAGGACAGCGCCAATGGACGGATATATTCCCCGACACCGATTTCCCCGAAGCGATTTTGAACACGCCCTTCGATTGGAACGGCGCGCGCGAACCCTACGTCTTCGCAACGGAAAACGATACGCTGAACGGAGCGACGATGCTGCTTTTAAAACTGCTCACGAACCGCTCTCAAATGTTTGCCGACGTGCGCACGTGCTGGACAGGCGAAAGCGTCAAAAACGAAACGGGCTATGCGCTCGAAGGAAAGGCGAAAGATGCCGGCGGTTTTATCCACTTGATAAACAGCGGCGCGTGTACGATCGATGCGTGCGGCGAAGTCAAAGATAAAAACGGAAACGCGGTTATGAAGCCGTTTTGGGAAATGACGGAAGCGGACATCGATGCGTGTCTCAAAGCGACCGAATGGTGTACGTCGGATCAGGGATATTTCCGCGGCGGCGGATTTTCCTCCCGCTTTATCACAAAAGCCGAAATGCCCATGACGATGGCTCGAATCAATATCGTCAAAGGGATCGGCCCCGTGCTGCAGCTCGTCGAAGGCTGGTCGGTAAAACTGCCGGACGGCGTTGCCGATGCGATTTGGAAACGAACCGACTACACATGGCCGTGCACGTGGTTCGCTCCGCGTCCGACGGGCAGCGCTCCGTTTACAAACGCGTACGACGTTATGAACAACTGGGGCGCAAACCACGGCGCGATTTCGTACGGACACATCGGCGCGGATATAATCACGCTCTGCTCCATACTGCGCATCCCCGTATGCATGCACAACGTCGACGAAAGCAAAATCTTCCGTCCGGCGTGCTGGAATGCGTACGGCATGGACAAAGAAGGACAGGATTACCGCGCGTGCAAAGCGTACGGTCCGATGTATAAATAACGGTTCAGCCGAAGCGGCCGGCTGAGCGCAGCGGAACAAGATCCGAAGCCGGGACTGTCTGAAAACCGCCTGTTTTTCGACTGTCCCGCCCGCCGCTTTTTATAAAACGCAGCCGTCGCTGTACCTACCCTGTCAGGCTATATAACAGCATATCACCGAAACAATCATCCGCACATCGTAAAAAAATCACAAAAAAAATTTGACAGCTTCAAAAACTCATGCTACTATACTGATGAAAAAAATTATATACAAAACAATATTTCAAATTGGGGAAACGACATGAAAAAAGTAGTCTCTACGGTAGTATCGGTTTTACTGATCTGCGGACTGGCGACGGCAAGGGTAAACAAAAGTAAACAAGGACAGACAAGAGCAAGCACAAACGGTAAACCTGTAACCATACGGTGGGCGTCGGTTCATCCGGTCGATCACCCTGCTTCGCAAATGATGGTTCGCGTCGCAAACGAAGTATCGCAGCAGACGAAAGGTCGCGTAGAAATCAAAGGATTTCCCGCCGCTCAGCTTGGTGCGAGTATGGATTTGATTCGCGGTACGCAGACCGGCAGCATCGATATGGTAAGCGAAGGTGCCGCAAACTTCGGACTCTACGCTCCGTCGGTGACGATAGCCGAAGCGCCGTATATTTGGCGCAATATCGAGCATCTCGAAAAAGCGCTCAACGGTCCGTTCGGACAAAAAATAAGCGAAGAACTCGCGGGCAGCGGTATGCGTCTGCTCGGTGCGATGTATTACGGAACGCGCCACCTTTCGACATCGACAAAAGAAGTGCATTCGGTCGCCGACTGCGCCGGCATGAAAATCCGCGTTCCCGAAAACGACATCTTCGTCGCGATGGCGCACTCATGGGGTTCGAATTCACGGCCGATCACGTTCAGCGAACTCTACATCGCGCTGCAGTACAATATCGTCGATGCGCAGGAAAACCCGCTGCCGACGTTTGCATCCGCAAAATTTCAAGAAGTGCAAAAATACGTCATCCTTACAGGGCATATCATGACACCGTTGCTCGTCGTCATCAACGAAAACACGTGGCAAAAGCTCGATCCGGCCGACAGGGAAATCGTCCAAGCGTCGCTCGTAAAAAACATCGAATGGCAAAACGACGAAATCGTCAAACAGGAAAACGAATTGATCGCGACGCTGAAATCGCAAGGCATTACGATCATCACGCCCGACGTCGAAAGCTTTAGAGTGGCGACGCTCAAAACGTTGCCCCCGATGTTCGAAGCGAAATGGGGCAAGGGCACGTGGGAGAGCATTCAAAGCATTCAATAGCTTACCTCTAAAACCTGTAAGGCCGGCACATCCTCTGTGGCGCATACAATGCATTGCAAGCGGTTCGCCCTACTCCGGCATGAGCTGCGGGATAAAACGCTTTATTCGAGCGTGAGCTGTGTTTCTTTTTCTTTTTGATTTTTCAAATAGCAGTCACGGCAAAGGCACGTGTATTCGCTGTCGCCGACGACGATATCGCTTGTCTTTGCGCCCTGCATATAATACGAATAGTTGCCGACTTGGCTCGCGCACTGCGTGCACACGCCGTTCAATTTGATGATCGAATCGCAATACGGCAGGAGCCGGGCAGCTTCGGCAAAAAGCGTGCATTCGGATGTCGCGAGCAAGCCGGCGAAATAAATGTCTTGATCTTTTCGGCACTCGATCGCAAGCGCGGCGCAGTTTTTTATCATAAAATATTCGTCAACGAACACGGCGTCGTATTCATCGAAACGCGTGCCGCCGTCAAACGAGGAAAGCGAAACCGTGTCGATCTTTTTCGATTCTGCGAGCCGGCGCAAGCCGTTTTCGAGCGGCGAATGCGAAAAAAAACTCCGCGTATCGCGGTCGGGACGGACGAGGATGATTTTTTTATGCGCGTATACGTAGCGCTCCATCTTTTGAAACAATAGCGTCGACTTTCCCGAAAACATCGGCCCCGTAATCAGCTCAACCATAACACCCCGCTTGCACGCTACTGTACCGCAAAAACGGAAGCCCCGCAATACAAAGAAACGGCGTATCGAAGAGGCGGAATTCCGCTTGTGCGTTACCTTCGGCAGCCGCAGGTCATAAAGTGCGATGTTGTAACACGGGATAAAAGGAGCTGTCTCAAAAGTCGGTTACTTTAAAAAAATACCGTATTGGGGAACTCACGGTTTTTTCGTGAGTAAACTCACTGTTACGTAAGCAAAAACAAGTGTAAAATCAACACAAACAATAAAACTGTCGGCGTTTTTTTGTTCAATTCGCAGTTGAAAAACTGCAAAAGTAATCGCACGGTAGTTCACGGAGCAAAACACATGGCAGAAAAAGAACAGGAACTTATTACGGTAACATGCCCTGAATGCGGCGTAAAACGCTTTTCATTCAGCGAGAACGCAATTTCAGTTAAGAATGGAATTCGGTTCGTATGTACGGAATGCAGTTCCACCGTGCAGATCAGCCGCACATACGAAGGAGATATTTTCGTGCAGTGCTTGATGTAAACGGAAACTCTAAACTTCGAAAGAAGTGAGTTTATATATATCCCGCGCAAGCGGCACAATAGGAGTTTTTATGAAAAACACAAAAAAAATGACCGCACTTGCGGCATTGGGATTACTCTCTATGATTTTCACATAATGCAAAGCAATCATCGGAGACGGAGACATGACAGTCCCGTACATCATTGCGAATGTCGTCATTGCAGTAGGCTATCTTGCGCTTGATATGTTCTTGGATTCTAAACTGGATGGACATTATGAAAAGCCAGAAAAAGCACCTGCGGCCAAATCCTTTGCCATGATTTCTGGAGATATAGAAGGTGCCGGCATTCTTTTGATGTTCCTTTGCAGACCTTTTGCTTATTTCAATGTTTGTGTTCTTGCCATTCTTCTAGTCGTGATGATTGCAGACAAGATCAAAAAAATTGCGGAAAGAAAAGCTAAATCTGCGGATAATACAGCGGAGGCTGCAGTAGGAAACAGCGATTCACACTCGCAAAGCAACTAAACAAAAGCCGTCGGGCTATAAACGCAGAGGATATATTTATGGCAGTTTTGTATTTTCTTTTTGGTTATGGCGTTCCGGCCGCAGTCGCATTTTTGGTCTGCCACGTATTCGACCTTGAGCTGGCGGGCTGGCTTGCGACATTCGGTATACTCGTCTTTGGGTGCAATTCCGGCACAAAAGCATGGAATCGGCGCACCCGCGAATATGAGTATCAGGGCGGCTCGTGCCTCGGTATGTTTATCGGCATGGTATGTGTCGCAGTTGCAATCGTTATATACAAATTCTTCTAGCGAAATCACCCTGTACATTTTCCTGTAAGGGCACTCACAGAAGCAGTGTACGCGACGGTATGTTTTTATGGCAATATGCACGATGATGCAGAATTGAATAATTCGGTACTAGCAGATGATAATACAGATCAAGTACTAAACTAATAATAAGGAGATAAATGATATGGATACGTGTTCTTGGTGTGGACAGCCTATTTGGGGGGATCGTTATGTAACCAACAATATGGTATCTGGAATATATTGTTCAGATAGATGTGCAAAAGAAGCTGCTATAGATGACAGTCCATTTAAATGCAGCGAATGTGGTAAAAAATATTTAATGTGCGAAGGTTACCACGGTTCATGGTGCTCTGAGTTCTGTTACAACCGTACACAAGAAAGGGAGAATCGAAGCAATGTATATATTCCGCCGGCTCCTGCAACCCCTGCAAACAACGGCGCGACCGCAAATCCGACAAAGGACGACCCTGTTTCTGCAGCTCCGGAATTTTCCGATACAACAGTCAGTCTGTCAGGCTGCTCCTACACGTGGCAAAGTTGTTGGGGAAACTGTACGTTAAAAATTGCGCGAATTCAGAATGAGTCAGATCATGGAACGGGGCCTTTAAAGTTAAGATTTTGGCTAGCACCTGTAGCACCTAAAGAATATATTGAATTAGTAATGTTATTAGGTTCTGATTATTTGATGGCGGAATCTGAAATTAAAGGCGGACATGGACTATCAAAAGGTTACGGTTATTCAGATATAGAAGTGAGCGTACCACTTACAGGTGATCCACCGACCGGTGAATATCAGGCGGTTCTTTCGGTAAGCGAAAAAAGGGTGGATGGCGACTGGAACAGCGTCGGCATGGCAATCTTTGCCAAGCCGCAAAAATGGACGTTCATAAACAGGAATGGACCGCAAAACGCGGCTCCAAAAGGCTCAGACACTTCGGTTACAATAAGAGGGGCTTCGTATTCCTATAATGGTCGTATGTGCACATTAAAAGCAAACCATGTGCAAAATGACGCTGCGCACGGAACCGCCCCACTCAATATGAGCCTATTTTTTTCTAAGGTAGGGGGATACTGGGGAGGTACGCTTGACGGCTACCAGGTCGCGACTATTTCTATCGGAAACGGAAAAGGTCTTTCCAAAGGCTGCGAATTCAGGAACGTAGATGCATTTTCTTCAATTTCAGGCAAAATCCCTGCGGGGGAATATACACCGGTCATCACGGTGTCTGAAAAGTGCGAGGATGGGAACTGGTATATCGTCGGATGGGCGAATTTCCCTAACAGCGAGAAGTGGGGCACATTCAGCAAAAAAGGCTCTGGACACCAATTAGAGGCATTCATTCGTGGCGTGCTAGAGTAAGTGCATGAGGTATGAAGAAAGTTTTATCTTAAATCTGAAATTGAAGCAAAGCAACTAAATTTCCGTTGGAAGTGGTTTATATTATTTTAGGCTCTTGACTAGTTAAGAGCCTAATTTTATAGTCGGCGGTCTTTCCGCTACAGGCGAAATGCAAACAGGAGTTTTTTTTACGGAGGCACAATTGAAGCGGGAACAGGAAAAAAAATCTTGCAAAACCGGCGCAACATTTGAAGAATGCTTAGCTTATGCAGACACAAACAAACTGGAAACGACAGGTGAAAAAGCAAAGGAATATGCGATTGCCCGTCAGGAGACATCTTTCCATAAAAAAATTTGAATTTAAGGGAACTATCGTGCAATTAATTGCAATAAAAGGCATTGAAAATTTTTCAAACCAATATATTCCTGCCTTAAGCATACAATGTGCGGATGGCGAATGGCAAATTCCTAAAAAGTCGTAACGCAGTTTCATTGAAGTTCTGCGAGCATTTTGATGCCCAAAAACTTCTGCTTGAATCCGCTCTTGTTGCGGCGGAGGATTTTCGCGGTTTGGCAGTGGACACAAGGAGCGGGAAACTGCCGATTTTAAACTTCCTGAAAATTCACTTTACATTATTATCGCAGTGGAAAAGCAAATGGGCAAAGAAGAGTTCAAAGAAAAACTTGCTCGAATCAGACAAGAAAGCGAGAACAGGCGACAAAGGGACATCGAATTGGCGGTAACAGAAGGAAAAGATTTTTACGACAAAATAAAAATCAATGCGGTAAAAAAACTTGTTTGGAACGATGTAATTTTTGTTGAAGACAAGGCGGAACTTGAATCGCTTTCAGAGAAAATCACAAACCATCTTCGCTTGGACGGCGTGATCCCGTTTGACAAAAAAATCACTGTCGGAAAATTTTTTGGAAGAGCCGGTTCATATTCAAATTCTTTAGAATACGAAGAAGCAGCTGCACGACTTTTTAACACGCTTGCAGAAATTTCAAAAGAAATGAAAACGGGTTTCATCGTGAACTACAGTCGTCAGGAAGATTTTATGGACGGAGTAGGCGTTTTTATTCAGCTTGGCGAAGCAAACTTTCATCCGGAAATCATAATGGACGGAAGAAAACTGCTTTTCACTTCCGCTGACGGCATCGAAGAAAATCTTTTCTACCTTTGTGCATATAAAGATTTTCTTGCGCCTTGGACGCGAAACAGTACTCTCATTGGAGAAATTAAAAATCATGCAGAAGATTATCAGTATTGGGAAAATTTTGGCAACGAGGAACTTTTAAAAAAAGGCTTTGTTCATTTTGATCGGGCAGAACAGAAAATTTGTACCTCTATGCTTGACAGTCTCAATAAATACTTTCAGGTGAATTATCTTGTTGATGTCATCTATGGCCTTACAAAACAGGACAATCTTAGTCTTTGTGATAAGGTTCGGAATAAAGTCTTGCAGCGCTTTTAGGAGGTATTATGTCAGTGGTTGCGGCATGTTATAGCATGCACAAAAAAATGCTGGACAGTTTGAAGGCTGAGAATAAAATTTCTAAAGATGCACAAGTCAGCACAACGCATCTTAAGGATATAATCAAACTGTACGGATTTGAAAAATTTCGTGCCGAAGTGGAAGCAAAAAACTATGATATTCCGGATTTTCTTTTGAAAAATGACGAAAAATCTATGGAACAATAGAACTAAGAAAAGGAATGCAAATATCAAATCAACAGGATGAAGATTTACTAACCGAAAAAGAAATTGAGAATGTAAATAAATTTGCAAGAACTGAAGGAAGCAATACTCGAAAGATGCGAACACATATTAACAATCTTGGAGGTCTGAAAATGGAGAATTCAATTTTTACTGTCGCTTCGCTCACTCTTGACGGCTGGACTTTTTACGCAAACGACACGCCACCGGCTGAATACGAGGCATTTCTAAAAAACATTGAGCGAATAAAAGCAGAAGGCGGCGATACCACACAAGCGTTTCTTCCAGCAGACGAGGAACGCATTAAAACCGACGATGCTCTTTATAAACTAATTGCGGAAACGAAAGTACGAAATCAGCAGTCGGAACATCATTTTACGATTTACTTTGACTGGGCATATGCCGGAGCTAACAGAATGGTCCTTACCTGCGACGGCGAATGGATTTGTGTTGACCAAAGTTTAGGCTCTCTTATGGCAGTAGCCGACAGACTTTTAGCCACAGAAAATTCTGGCTCCTTTGACCGAATCAAAAAAGAGTCGCTTGCGCTCATGTGGCTTACGGATAAGTGCCTTTTTTGCAAGGAACAGCAATAGAATACAAGACAGATGTGCTTTCTATGACATTAATTTACAATGTAAGACACGCACCGGTCAGCTCATCACACTTTGAACTTACCCACTTCCTCCGCCAACTTTTTGATGCTCGTTTTGTTTTCCTGCGTGATCCGGTTCACTTCCTGCACCGCGTTGTTTATCTGCACCGCTCCCGACGCCATTTCATTCATGCTGTCCGTAATGATGCGCGTCAAATCGTCGAGCTTCCGCATCTCTCCGGCAACGCTCTCCCCGCCCTTCAGCATCTCTTCAGAACCGCTCTGCACTTCCATCGTCACCGTGCTGATACTCTTTATCGCCGCAAGCACTTCTTTGCTCCCGTTTTCCTGCTCGCGCATCGCTTCCGTCAATCGATCGCTCATCGATTTTACCTGCTCCGACAAATTGAATATCGTATTGAACTTTTCTTCCGCCGTTTTCGACGACGCCGACAGCGTTTCGATTTCTCCGGAGAGCGTTTTCAGCGTCTCCGTTATCGTCTTGCCCTGCATCGCGGAATCTTCGGCGAGCTTTCGGATCTCATCGGCAACGACCGCAAAACCCTTGCCCGCCTCTCCCGCATGCGCCGCTTCGATCGCCGCATTCATCGCAAGCAAGTTCGTCTGACTTGCGATGTGCTGTATGACGCTCGAGGCTTCAAGCAAACTCCCCGATTCTTCGGCGATCTGTTGCGTCACCGCATTGGCGCTGACAACGCTGCCTTTTCCGTCTGCCGTCGCATCCGCAAGCGTTTTGATAACGTCATCCGTCCGTTCGAGCGTCTGCGTGACTGTGCCGATGTTCGCGACCATCTCTTCCACCGATGCCGACGACTGGGCGACGCTTGCCGCCTGCGTTTCGATGCTGTTGTTAAGCTGTTTGATCGTACGCACGATCTCTTCGATCGTCGCGGCCGTTTCGCTCACGCTCGCCGCCTGTGTCAGCGCCTGCTGCTTTACCCCATCGATATTCGCGCTGATTTCGTGTACGGAGCTTGCCGTTTGGGTCATATTCGACGCAAGCTCTTCGCCGATGGCTTCCATCGTGCCGGAGTTCTCTCCGACGGTTTTTACGGAACGACCGATTTTCGCGATCGTTTCGTTGAAGTATTCGGCCATATCGGTGATCTCATCGTTGCCGTTTACCGGAAGACGGACGGTAAGATCGCCTTCGCCCTGTGAAATATTCCGCAATGCACCGACGGCGGTTCGGATCGGCTTTATAATTGCGCGCGCAACAAAATAGATAACGACAAACGTGATAACCAAAATAATCGCAGTAAGCCCCAAGAGCGAAAGGCGCAGGGTGTTTACCGCGCCCATAAATTCATTTACGGGAGCGCGGATGATGACCGACCAGTCGGTCGTTTGCATCGTCGCAAAAGAAGCGATATAGGCTTCGTCTTGATATGTGTAGTAACCGATTTCACTTTCGTCGGTGTTCCAAACGTGTTCCAAAAAAGCGGCGCACGAAGCAAGCTCTTTATTCGTCTTTGCCTGCTCGATGATATTGGCTTGACTTCTAACCAGCTCGGTATCTTTATCCGCGACAATGACACCGCTGTCGGCCATTATATAGCAATTGCCCGTTTTACCGACAACGATATCTTTAATTTGTTCGGAAAGCCAAAATCCGTCAATATCCGCACTCAAAACACCGATGATTTGATGATTATTGTCGTATATGGGAACGGCAATAACTTGGATGAGTTTTTGCGTTGTTTTTGAAAAAAGCTGTTCGGAAAGAAACGGTTTTCCGCTCCGTGCCGATTGGAACCACTCCCGATCGCCGACTTGGGCATTTCCGCCGATACTGTGGAGCGTGCCGTCAAGCTCGCTGAAATCCAATTCCTGAATGGATGTATTGAATGACGCCTGTTCCCGCAGCAGTCTGATTTTTTCCGCATTTGAAACGGATGCATCGGTAAACATAGGCATACGCGCTATACCTTCAAGGAATTGCCAAATCGAGGTAATGCGCCCGTCTATTATCCGCGAAACATCGGTCGCTTTATCGATAAGGTGTATTTCCACTTTTTCAATGACCGCTTTGCGAGCCGAATGTATGGCAAGCAGCGATTCAATTGCACCCGCCGTTAAAATCAATAATCCGAAAACCAGGATAAGCTTATAACGGAGCGAAAAACGTTTTTTCAAAGTAAGCCTCCTATAAAAATTTCTTATATTGCACATCGCAATCATGTAAGCTTGCCGATGCGTATTTCATTGTTATTTCCGAAACGATATAAAACGGATACCTCATTTGCGCCGGGCGGATGTTCAAAGCCGGCACGATAATAATCGATGGCATCTTTATTTTTTAATAAAACGGTTTGACAACGCGTAAGTAAATCATAGTAATCGCACAATAAGTGCCGATATTTTTTTAATAAGTCGTCGCAAGCAGAGAGTAAACGCTTATAATCATGCGTATTAGCG
>NZ_JAFEVM010000042.1:0-20239 GCF_016901105.1 Treponema sp. Marseille-Q4523
TTGTGTATACTATGCGATTTATCATACTCTTCGTATGTAGTAAACGGATAAATGAGTAAAATATGTTGAAAAACATAAAAAAAATGTTGACAGATGGGAATTCCCGTGTTACAGTTAGTTAATGTTAAGTAAAATATATACGGTATTTTTAGTAAAATAAATTGTATATTAAGTGAAAATGCATATGAAGAGATTTTATAAAGAAAGAGTTGCAGTAGCAAACTTTATGAAACGCTTGTACGACCGGCAATTGACGACCGCAAGCGGCGGAAATATAAGCCTGCGTGTCAGCGATGACGAATTTTGCATAACGCCGTCTTCCATCGATAAAGGGAGTTTGACCGCCGAATCGATTGCGATTGTAAAATTCGACGGTACAAACCTCACTCCTAATTTAAAATTAAGTATTGAAACCGAAATGCATCGGCAAATTTTACTCAAACGGCCTGATTTACGTGCCGTCGTTCACGCGCATCCCGTTTTTGCGAGCGCTTTTGCTACGGCTCAGCCGTGCGCACTTGATTCCCGCCTCATTGCGGAAACGTATTTTATTTTAGGTGAAATAGTGAATGTTCCGTATTTTATCATGGGGTCAAAAGAATTGGCGGATGCGGTATCGGAAGCGGTTGTACATAACACTGCCGTCCTTTTGGAAAATCACGGAGCATTATGTGCCGCCAAAGATTTGTTGCACGCGTTTGACGGTATAGACTTGATGGAACGCTTGGCTCAAATGACAATATTGAGGCGTTTTATTGATAACAGTCACATAATGACGGAAGCTCAGTGCAAAGAGATAACGGACGTTTTTAAATTACGCTGAAAGGAGTTTCGCATGTTAGTGGGAATAAAACCTTGCATCGGACCGGAGCTGTTGAAGACTTTGGCACAGATGGGGCACGGAGACGAATTGGTTTTGGCGGATGCATACTATCCCGGACATACGATGGGAAAAAGATGTATAAGAGCCGACGGCATAACGATTCCGGAGTTGTTGGAAGGAATATTACCCCTGATCACGCTTGATACTTTTGTAAAAGATTCTGTCGTGATGATGGCCCCTGTCGAAGGAGATACCGCCGATCCTGAAATCGAAAAAAACTTTATGGCGATAATCAAAAGTCTTCGTGTAGAAGCGCCCGACCTTACCAAAATTTCCCGCGAAGCATTTTACGAACGTTCGAAAAATGCTTACGCGGTGGTCATGTCGAGTTCATGTGTTAAATACGGCTGCATCATACTGAAAAAAGGAGTACTGCCCGCTACGAAATAACAATCGTATTCGATTATTCATCAAGCAAATAGGAGGTTTGTGATGAAAAAGTTTATAACGGTTTGTATGTCGCTTGTTTTGCTCCATGCGATGATTTTTGCCATGGGACAAGGGGAAAGTGCTTCAGCAGCCGGGGAAAAAGCATCTCCCGTCGCCGGAAAAAAGGTTGCCTATATTTTGAACCTTGCATCCAGCGATATTTTTCAGCTCTGTGCCAATCAATGTGTCAAAACGGCGAAAGCGCTCGGAATGACCTGCGACGTGTATTTTTCAAACGGCAATGATTCGACATGGCAGGATTATATAAACGTGTGTGCGGCAAAGGGCTATGACGGATTATTCGTGTCGCATGGCGGACAAAATTATTCGTATACGTTTTTAACGAAAGTGTTAAAACAGTATCCGAAATTGAAAATCGTAACATTTGATACGCAATTCCGCGATACGAGCGGAAACGTAAAGACGATACCGGGTGTGACGCAGTTTTTCCAAGACGATGCGGGATTTGCGACGGCATTGCTCGATTTTATATGCGACGATCTGTATCCGGACAAGGTCGCAAAAAAAGAACCCGTGAAAGTGTTAAAAGTGTGGGTCGGTCCTAATTATATAAGTCCGTTTGACAGGCGCGAAGTCGGCTATGCCGCATTCGAAAAAACCGGAAAGATTAAAACGATAGAAACTATCGGCCCGACCGATTTAAATAATGCCGAATCGTCGATGACCAGCGTAACCGCTTCGACGTTGGCAAAATATAAAGCGGGTGATATCGATGCAGTTTGGGTCACCTACGATGCATACGGACGGGGCGTATACAAAGCGATCATGGAATCGGGAATGAATATACCGATGGTGTCCGTCGATATTTCCAATACGGATATTCAATATATGCAGGCAAAAAAATCCGTCTGGAAAGCCTGCGCATGTACCGACTTCAAAGCGAACGGAGAACAGGGAATTCGATTGTTGGCGCTTGAAATGAATGACGACTACGACAAAATCGTAGATCCGGTAACGGGAAAACAGACCGCATGGTGGGAAATGCCCTGTTCCGTTATCAAGCAATCGGATTTGAAGCCGAATACTACATTGGAAAATCTATATGATGTGGCGCCCAAGTCAT
The DNA here is from genome assembly GCF_016901105.1 of Treponema sp. Marseille-Q4523. Classification (NCBI taxonomy): domain Bacteria; kingdom Pseudomonadati; phylum Spirochaetota; class Spirochaetia; order Treponematales; family Treponemataceae; genus Treponema; species Treponema sp. Marseille-Q4523. Next base: position 2,397 of record NZ_JAFEVM010000042.1, read on the forward strand.
ACGGTGCCGTCAAAAATCTGTCGACCAGCGATTGGCTCGTAAAAGCCATCGGCTATTGAATCGGTCGTCTGCCGATTTATCGGATAATTGGCAAGAAGAATCGTACGCTGTCCTTCGGATTCGTAAAACGGAAAGTACAACTCCGGCACAAAGGGCAGCGCCGATCACGGACACGCTAGAGGAATCTCTCATGAACGATACGGTTTTGGAAGCGAAAGATATATCTTTAGTATTTCCCGATGTAACGGCGCTCTCTCACGTGAATTTTTCAATTTTGACGGGAGAAATACACGCGCTCGTCGGCGCAAACGGTGCCGGAAAATCATCGCTTATGAAAGTGCTTGCCGGTGCAAAACCTACGTACACGGGAGATATTTTTCTCAACAATAAAAAAATAGAAATACGTTCTCCCGCCGCTGCGAAGAAATTCGGCATACAAATAGTGTATCAGGAAGTCGATACTGCTTTGATAAATTCTTTATCCGTCGCGGAAAATATCATGTTAAACGACATGGTTATGAATATGAATCATAAGCAGTTCATTAATTGGAGTGCGATTAATAAATCCGCTAAAGATATGCTGAATCGTTTGAAAATAGATCTTGACGTAAAAAGGCAAGTACAAACGCTCAGTTTGGCGCAAAAGCAAATGGTTTTAATAGCACGCGCGATTAAAAGTTCGTGTAAATTTTTGCTGCTGGACGAACCTACCGCTCCTTTGAGCACGGCGGAAACGGAAGACCTATTTGCGACAGTACGCAATCTTGTCCGGCAGGAAAATATTGCAGTCGTTTTTATCAGTCATAGGATAAACGAAATCCTTCAAATATGCACAAAATACACGGTGATGCGGAACGGCGAAATAGTTGCAGACCGGCCGGTAACGAGTCAAACATCGACAAAGAGTGTTATTGAAGAAATGCTCGGTCGTCCGTTTGAAGAAGAGTATCGGGTACCAAAAAGAAATACAGGCGATAAAGCTTTTATCGTAAACGACCTTACCGAAAAAGAAAATAAAATCAAAAATGTGTCGTTATATATACGCAAAGGTGAAATTATCGGCATTGCGGGGCTTGTCGGAGCGGGAAAGTCGGAATTGTGCAAAACGATATTCGGCGCGTTGAAAAAGAAATCGGGAACGATTATGTATAACGGCAAGTATTTAAAGATACGCAATCCCTCCGACGCCGTTAAGTACAATATCGCACTTGTTCCCGAAGAGCGACGAAAAGAAGGGGTGTTGATAAACGAATCCGTGCATTTCAATTTATCGGCCGCAAATTTGGAAACATTTTGCAGGTTTTCTTTTATACTTAAAAAACTTATAACGTTGAATGCAAAAAAATTTATAGATTTGCTTTCCATAAAAACGTCGTCGTCCTATCAAAAAGTGCTGTTTTTGTCCGGAGGAAATCAGCAAAAAGTCGTCGTCGGCAAATGGCTTTCATCCGACGCCGGCGTCTATATTTTCGATGAACCGACAAAAGGCATAGATGTCGGCGCGAAACAGGAAATCTTCAAACTTATAAATACCATCGCGGAGCAAAACAACTGCGTTATCTATGCGACCTGTGAAAATTCCGAACTTTTGGCGATCACGGACAGAATATACGTTATGTGCGGGGGAGAGATCGCCGCCGAATTAAATACTGCAGAAACTTCGGATAAGGAAATTATGTATTACGCTGTCGGTTCACAAGATACATACGGACAAAAGTAAAGGGGATATTCTATGAAAAGCGTTACGATCGATAATAAAAAGCTGGTAAATTTTTTATTGGATTGGGCTGCCATAATCGCCTTGTTTTTGTGTGTCATCCTGTTTACGGCAAAATTGGGGCGGGCTTTTTTCTCTTCTGCAAACCTTATTAATATTTTGCGTTCGATGGCCATTACCACTATCTTTGCCATAGCTGCGACTATGACGATGGCTTGCGACGGGTTCGATATGAGTGCCTGTACTTTAGCGAGCTTCAGCGGTTACATCTTTGTTTCGATGTATTTGTGGTACGGTATTTCCTTAGGTATGTCCGTAATTATCTGCATCCTTTTTACGGCGGTTTTTTATTTGCTTACTATGTTCCTCATTCTCGTTTGCAAAATCCCCGATATGCTCGCTACGTGCGCTTTGATGTTTATTCATCAGGGACTCGGATTGTGGTATACGGGAGGAGGAGCCGTTTCCGCCGGAATGAGCCTTCCTAACGGGAATGCGCCTGTACGAAGAACGCTTTCAGAAGCGTTTATGAATATCGGACAGGCTCCTTCAATTATTATCATAATGCTTGCGTGCGTGCTCGTCGCATATATATTTTTGAATTACACAAAACACGGGCGTTACCTTTATGCGATGGGAGGAAATAAAACCGCAGCAAAACTGTCCGGCATAGATATCAATAAATACAGATTTATCGCCGGTATGTCGACTGCAGTATTTATCGCGATAGGCGCTATCGTAGTATGTTCCCGCGATTCGGCAGCGCAGATAACGGGCAGCGATAATTATCTGATGCCGTCGCTTGCCGCGGTTTTTGTCGGGCGCTCCGTAGGGGGAGCCGAAAAACCCAATGCGATAGGTACCTTGATCGGAGCGGGGCTTGTTTCACTGCTTGAAAACGGGCTTATGATGTGTTCGGTTCCCTATTATTCATTGCCGGCGGTAAAAGGCGCCGTTCTTACCTTGGCTTTGATCGCCGCGTATGCCAATAAAAAAGAAAATTAAATTCGGGAGGTATATATGTCACGCTACGATACGTATTTTTTATTGAAAACAGAGGATGTCGAAGGCTATATCAGAGAAAAAATTCCGGATTATTTTTCCCCCGATGAAAAATTGGAATGCAAGGAAATCGGAGACGGCAATTTGAATTACGTATTCAGATTGATCAATCCCGTAACCGGAAAGTCCATAATAATTAAACAGGCGGGACTTGAGCTCCGTATTTCAAAAGACATAAAAATATCTACGGACAGAGGACGTATCGAATTCGATATTTTAAAACTGCAGGGAGAAGCCGCACCCGGCATGGTGCCGAAAGTATATCTGTATGACGGGGTTATGTGTGCGTTTGTTATGGAAGATATGATCAATCATACTATGATGCGCACGGCTTTGATGCGGCATACCGTATATCCGAAATTTGCCGATCAGATTTCTTCGTTTCTTGTCGATACGCTTTTATCGTCGACCGATTTGGTTATGAATCATAAGCGAAAAAAGGAGATGGTAAAAAAATTTATCAATCCTGATCTCTGCGAAATCACCGAAGACCTCGTATACAGTGAACCGTATGTGGATTATAATCACAGGAACAATTTCTTTAAACCGAACGAAGCGTTTATAAAAAAAGAAATCTATGACGATACGGCTTTGCGTCTTGAAGCCGCAAAATTAAAATTTCGATTTATGAACGACGCGCAAGCGTTGATTCACGGCGATCTGCATACCGGATCCATATTTATAAATCAAGAACATTTGTTTGTCTTCGATCCCGAATTCGCATTTTACGGACCGATCGGATACGACGTCGGCAATGTACTGGCGAATATGTTCTTTGCGTGGTGCAACGGAGATGCGATGATCGCCGACAAATCGGAAAAGGACGAATTTTGCGGATGGACGATCGAGAGCATACGAGACATCGCGGATATGTTTACCGCAAAATTCAAAAAGGCCTATGCTGAAAAAGTTACGGATAATATGGCGAAAACGCAGGGCTTTCTCGACTACTATCTTAATTCGGTGTTGGAAGATACGGCGGGCTGTACGGGACTTGAATTGATCCGGCGTACCGTCGGGATGGCGAATGTAAAAGATATCACTTCGATTTCGAAAGAAAATAAGCGCGTACGTGCGGAGAGAATTATTATCGTTTTGGCAAAAGATTGTATAAAAAATAGGGCCCAATTCAAGTGCGGTAGTGATTATGTAACGGCGATAAAAGCTGCAATAAGAAAGATCGATCGGGAGGTTCAATAAAATGAGTAACATAAAATCGATTATGGATTATGATACGGTTCGTCTCGATGAAGAAAAAAATGAATTGGTTATAATCGATCAGACGAAACTGCCCTGCGAAATCGAAATTCTGCATTTAAAGACAGCGAAGGAAATATGGGATGCGATATATCTGCTGCAGGTTCGCGGTGCTCCTGCTATAGGCGTTGCCGCCGCATACGGACTCTATATTCTTGCGAAAAATATCGGTGCTTCAAACTACGACGATTTTTATAAAGAATTTTCACGAATAAAAGATTATTTGAATTCTTCGCGTCCGACGGCGGTAAATCTTTCGTGGGCTTTAGAGCGCATGAATGCGGTTTGTGTTGAGCATAAAAGCGAGCCGATAAAAAAAATATTGGAAGCTCTTTTGCAGGAAGCGAAGCGCATTCAAGAGGAAGATATTGCAACCTGCCGTAAAATAGGAGAATACGCGCTGACGCTTGTAAAACCCGGAGACGGTTTGCTGACCCATTGCAACGCAGGTCAGCTGGCTACTTCGAAATTCGGAACCGCTACGGCTCCGATGTATCTCGGTAAAGAAAAAGGATACAATTTTCACATTTTTGCAGACGAAACGAGGCCGCTCTTACAGGGGGCTCGTCTTACGGCATTCGAACTGTATTCGTCGGGACTCGATGTAACGCTCATTTGCGATAATATGTCCGCATCGGTGATGAAAAACGGTTGGGTAAACGCCGTTTTTACCGGCTGCGACAGGGTTGCCGCAAACGGAGATGCGGCGAATAAAATCGGAACTTCGGTAGTCGCCATCTGTGCAAATTATTATCACATACCTTTTTATATCTGTGCTCCGACTTCCAGTATCGATATGTCTATTGCTGCGGGGAGCGACATTAAAATCGAACAAAGACCGGCGGAAGAAGTGACGGAAATGTGGTACAAAAAAAGGATGGCACCGGAAGGGATAAAAGTATTTAATCCCGCTTTTGACGTTACCGACAATAAGCTGATAGCGGGGATTATTACCGAATACGGAATTGCGCGCCCGCCGTATTCGAAATCGTTAAAAGATATATTTGCCGAAAAAGCACGTAACGCAGCTGTACGATAAAGCGGCTGAAGACGTATCTTGCGGGCGGAAATGCAAACGTTTGTGCCGGAGAAGTGGTTTCGCGGTGTAATCGGCTGCATGGTTTTTCATTTACAAGCCGGCAGTTCCCCGTTATAATCGCGCTATGGATCACATCGATGTCGACGACATACAGCAGATCGCCGCCTCTGCAGGCGCGGTCGTGCTTGAAAACGGAGGGGAAACTTACCGCGCGGAAACGACGGTCGTGCGGACGGCCGCCTCCCTCGGCGCGGTCGAGCCCTCTTCGTTTATAACGACGACGGTCGTCATGGTTTCATTTCTCGATGAAAAACGGAATCACTATTCGTATTTCAAACGCATATACAAGCGCGATATCAATCTCAATAAATTGGCGATGATCAACAATCTGTCACGCTCGCTTGAGCGGCACAAGCGTGTTCCGGACGTTGCGCTCATCGAGCGGCGCATTATGCATATCGCAACGGCGAAAGAATATTCAGTCGCCTTTATCGTCGCTTTCGCCGCGTTGAGTTCTTTTTTCTTTACGCTGCTTTTCGGCGGTACCGTGCTCGACGCTCTTTGTGCGCTCTTTATCGGCGGCATCCTCCGCGCTGCGATCCGTCTTCTCGGAAAAAGCACGGTCAATAATTTTTTCGTTTCACTGTGTGCGGGTTCGGCCGCTTCGGTTATGACGGATATCCTCGGTCTTACGCCGCTTCCCCTTCATTCGTCGGTCGTCATCATAGGCGTGCTCATGCAGGTCGTTCCCGGTCTTGCCCTCGTCAATTCGATACGCGACAGCATTGCAGGCGATTTTGTCGCAGGCACGTCGCGCCTCGTCGATGCGCTTTTGACGGCGCTCGCGCTTTCCGTCGGCAGCACTGCGGGTTTGCTTGTGACGCACGCCATCGAAAGGGGATTGCAATGACGACAAAAATCGCGCTTGAAATTTTGTGGGCATTCGGAGCGTCCGCTTGCTGCGCATTTTACTTCAACGCTGAAAAACGTGATGCGCTCATCGCTTCGGTGCTCGCAGGAGTCGGCTGGTTTTTGTTTTGCGTGTTTAAGCTGTACGGCGGACACGAATCGTTCGGCTGTTTTTGCGCTTCATTCGCGGTTGCCTCGGGAGCGGAAGTGTTTGCCGTGATCCTAAAGCGACCTGCGACCGTCTATCTCGTGCCGGGCATCATTCCACTCGTTCCCGGGGGAGGCGTGTTTTTAATGATGCGGAGCGCGGTGCAGGGGGATTTTTCGACATCTCTTTCATACGGGTACGGCGCACTCGGAGCAGCCGTCGCGATCGCGCTCGGCATTGCGATCGCATCGTCGATTGCCGGAACCGTGAGGTCGGCTATCGCCAAACGCCGTAGTATAAAGCGATAGCGGTTGTCTCAAAGGGCGGTCGCAAAATCGTTTACTCTATCGATTTTATGCGTGCAAAGGCATCCTTTCGAACTGTGATACCTTTCGGCACTCGCTCTTATTCCATGAGATAATTGTAATCCGCATCGCCGTCCGCCGCATCGTCTTCCGTTTGCGTTCCGCCGCCTCCGTCGAAAATGTCCGACGGAATCGTCAGCGGAGAAGTGTCGTAGGCATCGTCATAACCGAATCCCGACTTATACATTTCCTTTTGCAGCCGATCGATAAATACGGCAGTCGCATTTTTATCCGAATGGATCGTACAGAATTCGGTCGGTTCGGTTCCCGAAAGAAACCATTGCGTCGTTATGTGGTTCCCGCATTCGGGCGTCGGCAAGAGTCCGCTTTCGGTACAGACGGTCGCGCGTATAACTCCGGAAGCGGGCGGGGCGAAATCTTTTGAGGGAAGCTCTTTGTGGATCGCACCCATAAAGTCGCCCATGGCGGGACCGGCAAGTGAGGCTCCCGTTATGTTGAGTCCGAGCGAATTGCCGCGCTTGTCGAATCCGAACCAAAATGCCGACGTATAATACGGACTGAACGCGATCGTCCACGCGTCCGCCCAGTTTTGCGTCGTTCCCGTTTTGCCCGCGAGCGGGATCGCATACGACTTTCCGCTTTCAGTTTTATATGAAAGCTTTGCTCCCTGCCCTGCGAGCGTACCGCTTTTTACGGTGTTCGTCAAAAGCTGCGTCATAACGTATGCGGTTTGAGGTGAGAGGATTTGCGCGGATGCACCTTTTTGCTGCTGTGCCAAAAGGATATCGCGTTCGGGGTTAAAGATGACGTTTCCGTTTCTGTCTTCGACCGTACGGATCGCAATCGGTATGACTTCTTTTCCGCCGTTTGCAAATATCGCAAATGCCCGCGCCATTTCAACCGGCCGCACGTCGCAGACGCCGAGACCGAAAGGATAGACGGGAATAAAGCTGCGTTCTCGGTATTCGCTTTGCGGGATGCCGAGCAGTTTTGCCGTCCTGTCGATCGCCGCGTCGAAGCCGACGGCATCGAGCACTTTTATGGAGGGTACGTTCATCGAATGGGCGAGCGCATACCACAACTGGACGTTGCCTCTGTATACGCCTTTGAAATTCTGCGGAATGTACGGCGTACCGTCGGACTTGTGAAAAACGGTCGGCGTATCGGAGATAACCGTCGCCGCCGTAAATTTTTTCGAATCGATCGCCGCCGAATAGTAAAGCGGTTTGAATGTGGAGCCGGGCTGAAAGCGCGACTGCACGGCGCGTATAAATTGATTGCTTTGGCCGTACTGGCTGCCGCCGACGAGAGCTGTGATATAGCCCGTATCGTTTTCGATCGCGATCATCGTTCCTTCGATCGTCGTCCGCTCGCTTTCCGCTTGCGAAATTTTCGTCGCGTTGTTGACGATCTGTATTTTCAAATCTTCAAGACCGAACATGAGAGAGCACGTATCGAGTACGGGATTGATCTGATCGACGAATGCGGCGTTTGCCGTTTTTTTCGCGCGTTCGGTTGAAAGCTTTATGCCCGGCAGACCGAAGGTGAGGGCGATGAGTTCGGAAAGCGGGACGTAGGGGCTGAACGTCGTTACGGCGCGGTTTCCCTGTTCCCGCCTCCACATTCGATTCGCCTGCGAAATGTATTTATCCATAACCGCCTGCGCAGCCGCCTGATGCGACAGGTCGAGCGTCGTATTGACGGTAAATCCGCTCGTGTAGATATCCTCCGAACCGTAGACCATATTGGCGAGTTCGCGCCGCACGTATTCGCTGAACCAAGGAGCTTTATCGTCTCGCGTAAAGTATGCCGATGCGCTCGTTCTCGTGTAATCGAAATTCGCCCAGTATTCGTCGAAAGATTCGTCGGCATCCGCCTTTGTGATGTATCCCCTGTTTACCATCGACGCGAGGACGTCGCGCTGCCTGTCCATCGCTCTGTTGGGATGATCGAAGGGATTATAGTACGCGGGATTCGACAACTGGATGACGAGGATCGCAGCTTCGGCCGGAGTGATTTTTGTCGCATCGTGTCCGAAATAATATTTTGAAGCGGCGTTGACACCGTAGGTGCCGCCTCCGAAGTAGATGCGGTTGAGATAGGTTTCGAGGATTTCGTTTTTCGAAAGCCGCCGCTCCATCTGCATCGCCCACCACAGTTCTTTGATCTTTCGCTTTACGCTTCTGTCGGAACGGTCGCAGTAGAGCGTTCCCGCGATCTGCTGCGTCAAAGTCGAACCGCCGCCGAGACCCAGATGCAGCGCCTGTCCGATCACCGCACGCACGATCGCTTTTGCGGAATAGCCGCGGTGTTTGTAAAAGACGCGGTCTTCGCGCGTAAGAAGCGTATTTACTACGAGGCGCGGCAAACGCTCGAAACTGATGATTTCGCGTTTTTCATCCGACGCGAGTTCGGTGATGAGTTCTCCGTTTATGTCGAGCAGTTTTGTCGGCAGCGCCGTTTCGAATTCGGTGATATATTCGGTATTTTTAATATTGATCGTTTCGGATAATGCCCAGCCGAGTGTGCCCCCGAACGCGAGTGCAAAAAATGCGAGCAGCGCAACCTCTATGATCGTCGATTTTTTAATCGAACCGGTAATCCTGTTTTCTATCATACGCGTCAATACGGGTATACTAGCCCGAATAGCGCATTTTGTAAATCACCCGATATAAAAAAGGAGCCGGTACGCAAAACGCATATCGGCTCCAATGCCCATCAGGCAACCGGAAGCATGGGTGGGAGGGGAAATGCTCCCGGTATATATTATATCGACTGAAATGCCGAAAAAAATTAGCGGATTTAAAAGAATCGGCGTGTTTTTTATTCGTGCGGAGGGTTTAATACCCCGACGCTTGCGTCGTAACAAAGGGTATTAAAGCGACTGCAACCACCTTATGAGAACAACATAGGGGCTGTCCAAAGACTTCAGTTTCTGAACAGCTTCCTTGATTTTATATGCGATGTTTAAAATTAAGTTCTTGCAATATAAAGACTTAATTTTAAACTCGACGGGCTGTCGAAAAAGTAACCAACTTTTGAGACAGCCCCGTGTTGATTCGTGCGGAGGGTTCGATACCCCGCCGTTTTGTGTACCTGCGAACTTCGAGCGTTCCGAAATTTTCCGATCGTTTCGCGTACCGATGTTCGATGTTATTGTTCGCTTATCGTTAAATCGACGGCAACCGAAGCCGTATACGATTTTCCTTTTTGCGCGTTGAGCACTCTCACGATTTCGTAGCCGCCCATGACAAAGCGCACCGTGTGTTCGCCTTCGGAAATTTCGAATTCTTTGCCGAATACGGTACATTTTTGCCCGTCGACATATACCGCCGCATTGTCGGGAGCCGTGACGGCGAGCGTCGGGACGAGGCTTTTAAGCACGATTGAAAGTTCCGTTGTCTTTGCCTGATCGATACGTACCGTGCGCATTTCGTCGCGGTAAAAATCGGATACGATGTTTACGTCGTGTGCGCCGGGAGTGAGCGTATAGCCTTTCGCATCGACATCCGTTTTAGTGCCGTCGATAAAAAGCGTATAGGGGGACGTATCTCCGTTCGGAGAGGCGACGGAAACTCGCAGCTTTCCTTTGTTTATTAAAATCGGTTTTACGGTAATCTTTAATTCCGCATTGATCGTTTCGTCGGGAATGCCTTTCATTGCCGGCTGCAGTCGTACGAATACGAAGCCCTGTTTCGTATCGGGAACGACGCCGAGCTTTGTATCGTATGCGCTTTCTTTGAAAGATACCGATGCCGAAAGGGGAATACGGATGATCCACGAAAGCCTGGTCGGAAGCGGTTTGACAAAAGAACGCGTACCGCTGTAATCGATTTGAGAAAGGGCGGGGAGGGGACTTATATTGTCATAGAGGGAGAGGGCGACAGAATCCTGCCATGCGGCGACCGCTTCGGGGATCGCTATCTTTATTTCGATGCCTTCAAGCCAGGTGCGTTCTTCGGGCAAAAAGATCGCGATACCGTCGTTGATGCCGGTTACGAACGTCTGTTCGTTTTGTACCGTACCGGTGAGTTTGAGCGGAAAAAGTTTTCGTACGCGGAACGTTTCGGAAAAAAGCGGAGATGCGGCACATAAAAGTGAAAAGATAATAATTTTACTGCGGATACCGTGTATCTTCATCGTCCCTGCCTGCCGCCGTAATCCGGCAAAAGACCGCGCGGGTCGGTCGAAACGCCGTTTACGCGTATTTCAAAATGGAGGTGCGCTCCCGTCGCAGCTCCCGTTTTACCTACGAGTCCGATTCGCTCTCTGCCTATGACGATATCGCCTTCACGCACGAATACGTCCGAAAGGTGTGCGTAAATGCTCGTCATGCCCTTGTCGTGTTTGAGTACGACATAATTCCCGTATATAGGGTCGTCCTTCGTACAGCGTATGACGCTTCCGCTTTTGCACGAATACACCGGCGATCCTTCGGGAGCCGCCAAATCGATACCGCGGTGAAAACGCATTTCGCCGGAGAGAGGACTCATCCTCATACCGTATGCGGACGAAAGCCACGATGCATCAAGCGGCATTTTGAAATCCGCATCGAGAAAATATGCGCGCTCGGTCGAGCCGAAACGCTCTCCGTGCAGAAAATAAAAACGCCTTCCGTTTATACTATACCACTCTTTCGTCAAATTTTCCATAACTTGAAAATATTTTTTTTCTATTAATATTTCGATGGACGATTCAGGCGTTTCCGGAACGAATAAGCCAGCGTCGGTCGGAAGGATTATCGTTTTGCCTTCGGCTATGTCGCCGATATTCGCGATGCCGTTTACCGTCGCTATCGTTTCGTAGGGGATCGAACAGGCTGCCGCGATGATAAAAAGCGTATCGTCGGCCGTCGGCGTGTAGGCGTAAAACTGTGCGTGCTTTATCTTTCCTGCGGCTGAACGCTTGTAGTTTTCTTCGACGTCGGCACCGTACTGCTTAAAAACATCGTCGCGTGAAGAAAGATGCGGGATGCGCGGGAGCTTTTCCGTGTACAGCGTGATGTCGTTTTGTGCCGAAGTCGTGCGTACCGACGATGAAGGGCTACAGGAAGGCGCGTGCGCAGATACGGCTCCGGCGAGCGAACCCGTATTTGCTTTTTGGATGGCGGCTGGATATGCATTTCTTTGATGAGCGGCGTTTCGAGATCCGAATGCGTTTTGCGGACGGATCGGTAAAAATACGGTAAAAGCTGCCGCGATAAAGAGGCGGCGTATCGTTTGCATATTACCCGTTTCGCAAGAGACGGGATGAGATAATGCAGAGCACGGGGATGAGGATGATGACGGGGATCGCGATAAAACGTGCGCCTGCAAATACGAGCGAGACTGCAACTGCAAGCCCTGCTGCGATTATGACGATATCGAGTGCGATGCAGAGCACTGTTTTCCGTGTCGATTTTTTTATCGCGCGCGCCGTTTTATATACGACGTATGCGGCGAAAAGACTGAGGACGACTGCCGTGTAGACGGAAGGAAAGGAAGTCGCAAAGTACCACAGCGGAAACGTAAGAGAGCCGCCGACAAGGACACACAGCGCAATGAGAGCCGCCGCTTTTGCCGCCGAAGAAAACGCAGTGATCACATAATAGAAAATACGCTTTGCCATAGACTCCCGTATAAAAAAAGGACACCGGCGGAGCGATTTTCACTTCGCCTCGTGTCCCTGTTTCGAAGCGATAAAATTACACTTCTGCAATCGCCGAAGTCGGGCATTCGCCTGCGCATGTTCCGCAGCTGATGCATTTTTCTTCATCGATGATGCGGGCGTTATCGGCTTCCGATATAGCGCCGACCGGACAGTCGGGTTCGCATGTTCCGCAGTTTACGCACTGCTCTTTGTTGATTCTGTACGCCATAGGTGTTCTCCTGTTATAGCTTGATTTTTTGCGCCGTGACACGGCACACCACATCTTAAATAATACACTATTGCCGAAAACCGCGCAAGACTGTTATACTGTATGTACAGAACAAAGGTACCGGAAAATATATTTTATAAAAAAATTGGCAGCAATAAAAAACGGCTGTACTTCCGGCAGCGGCCCTGCCGTTCACCGCGGCTGACCGTAATCGGAATCGGACAGCGCGAACTTTTTGAAAAAGTTCGCTTGCCATCGGTCAGAGCGGCTCGGCGTCAGTTCCGCTGCCTTGCGTTCCGCCTTTTTTGTTTGCCTGTGCGTTATTTTTTATATGACATTTCCGGTGCCCTTGCCCTGACTATATTTATCACCGAACAAAAGAGGATGATTATGAAAAAAGAAACTGTTGCGGCGATGATCGATCACACGCTTTTGGCGCCGGAAGCGGGGGCGGAAAAAATACGGAAACTTTGTGCGGATGCGAAAAAATATCGTTTTGCATCGGTATGCGTGAACCCCGTCTACGTACGGCTCGCGGCTTCGGAGCTTGCAGGTTCGACTGTCCGCGTGTGTACGGTCATTGGCTTTCCGCTCGGTGCGAATGCAAGCGCCGTCAAAGCGTTTGAAGCCGATCACGCGATCAAAGACGGAGCCGATGAAGTCGATATGGTGATCGATATCGGGGCGGCAAAGGACGGCCGTTTCGGAGACGTGGAAGCGGACATCAAAGCCGTCACCGATTCGGCGCGGGATGCCGCAAAAAAAGCGGGAAAGAGCGTCGTCGTAAAAGTGATCCTTGAAACCTGCTTTCTTTCCGATGAAGAGATCGCTTCGTGCTGCACCTGCGCGGCAAAGGCCGGAGCCGATTTTGTTAAAACATCGACGGGCTTCGCAAATCCGAAAGGAGCCGACGGAAAGCCGCTTCCGAACGGAGCGACGGTTCATCACGTCGAACTCATGCGAAAAACGGTCGGCAGCGCGCTCGGCGTAAAAGCTTCCGGCGGCATACGCTCCGCAGAAACCGCTTCGGCGATGCTTTCCGCCGGAGCGAACAGGCTCGGCACATCGAGCGGCGTCAAAATCGTCGAAGATTGGGATGAAAGCGCCGCCGTCAAAGGCTATTGAAAAAATTGCATAAGGGCGGCGCCGTCAACGTACAGGTCGCCAAGGCCGTGTTTGCGATACCTGTACCCCGCAACGCGGCGCTTGCGATGCGCTGAATATTTTGTTAATATTATCCGCTATGAATTCCGAATCGACCGATAAAAACGAAATACATACATCGCTTATCAGGCGGGCGGGCTATATCGCGCTTTTCGGAAACCTCGCGCTCGGCGGCGCGAAGATCGCTCTTGCGAAACTTTCCGGAAGCCTTGCCGTTTTGGGCGACGGCATCGATTCGCTCACCGATGTCGCGATCGCGCTTATGACGCTCATCGTGAGCACTGTCATTTCCCGGCCGAGCGACAGAGAACATCCGTGGGGGCACGGTAGGGCTGAGACAACGGCAACGATGGCCTTATCCTTCGTCATCTTTTTTGCCGGCACACAGCTCGCTCTTTCGTCTGTCGGTCAGCTTGTCAAACATTCGTATAAAACCGAAGTGAGCATTGCGGCCATCGCGGCTGCCGCGCTGTCGATCGGAGGAAAAGCGATTCTCGCCGTAACGCAGTACAGACTCGGCAAAAAAAGCGGCAGCGCCATGATCCAAGCGAATGCGCAGAATATGAAAAGCGACATCGTTATGTCGGGGGGCGTGCTTTTAGGTATCGGTGCTGCGCGTCTTTTCCGCTGCCCCGCCCTCGATCCCGTTACCGCTCTTCTCGTAAGCGTTTGGGTTATCAAAAACGCGATCGCGATCTTTTCCGATACGAATACCGAGTTGATGGACGGCAACACCGACAGGGGTATATACAAGCGCCTTTTCGATGCAGCATTTTCCGTAACGGGAGTGTCGCATCCCCATCGCGCTCGGATCAGAAAAATCGCATCATATTGGGATATCGATTTGGATATCGAAGTGGATGCCGATATGAGCGTATCGTCCGCGCACGAAATCGCGTGTGAAGTGGAAGCCGCCGTCAGAAAGGCTATCCCCGACGTATACGACATCATGGTTCATGTGGAACCGGCAGGATCGAACGATGAAAACGAGCAGTTCGGTCTCGATGAAAACGACGTAAGAGTCGACAGTCACCGCGAATGGTGACAGTTGAGTGCGCGCTGTATAGTCTCATGCGCGGGCAGACTCGAAAATTCCCCACGCGCTTATTTTTCGATTTTACCCTTCCAGCTCATAATGCCGCCGATATTGACGACGTTCGTATATCCCATCGACGAAAGTTTTCCGGCGGCAACACGGCTTCTCTGTCCGCTCCTGCAGTAAACGAGAATTTTTTGATTTTTATCTTTTAAAATGCGCGAGGCGCCCTCTTCGGTGATCGTTTCGTTTGTTAAAAGGACGGCGCCCGGAATGTGACCCGCTTTGTACTCATCGGGACGGCGCACGTCGACGAGAATAAAATCCTTTTCCGTTTCCATAAGCTTTGCAGCTTCGTCCATCGAAATCGATGTGAATTGCTCTGCCGCTTTTTTTTCATTTTCTTTTGCAAAGCATGAAAAAAACATTATCGCCCCCATAAAAATAATAATTCCTATCGTTCGTGTATTCATATTTTCAATCCTTATCAAAATAGTATATGATCCGTGTCAACAACACCGGAAACCGTATTTTCCAAAAACGGCATATAATATAAAAATCGGCTGCACTTCCGGCAGAAGCCCTCGCGTTCGACGCGGCGATCACAGCACCGTGCCGATCGCATCGAGAGACGGCAATATGCACATCGCGATTTTTTTCATTTCATCGTCGGGCGCAATTTTATCGGGCACCATGATGCACGAAAGCCCCGCTCCGTACGCGCTCCGCATACCGTTCGGCGAATCTTCGATCGCACAGCAGACATCGGGCGAAAGACCGAGCGATGCGCAGGCGCGCTCGTAGATTTCAGGATCCGGTTTTCCGCGAGCGACCGTATCGCCTGTCGTAAGCGTTTCGAAAAAATCGATAAAGCCTGCGTTTTTCATCTGACGGCGCACGGCATCTCCGTCGGTGGAAGAGGCAAGCGCGATGCGGTAGCCTTTTTTTGCCAAATATTCAAGGGCGGCCCGCGCACCCTTCATCGAAGGAAGCCCCTCTTCCGTTTCGATCTTATTGAACAACACGGCGATGCGATTCATAAATCTATCGGCCGCGGATACGCTTTGCAAATCGTGTTCGAGCGAGGCACGGGTGTCGGCATAATTGCATCCGCGATTTTTTTCGATAAGATACTCGATATCGGCAATTCCGCACTCTTTTGCCGCTCTCCGCCACACAAGGTCGCAGACGGTTTCGCTGTCGAGCAAAACCCCGTCCATATCGAAAATCACTGCGGCAAAAGTTTTCATCGACATCGGTGTTCCGGCGCTTAGGCTTTTGCCGTCCAAAGTCCGTGCTTATTGCAGTACTCGTATGCCGCAATCAATTTGTCGCCTGAGGCGAGCGCAAACAACGCTTCGGGCTTTTCTCCGGGTTTAAGCGTTTTACGCTGGACGCCCTGTTCGGTTTCTATCGCGATCCACTGAATATAGTGATCGACTTCCATCGGATGGACGACGGAACCGACGGCAACGTGAACTTCGCTGCCTTTTACCGTGATGACCGGCACGTGCTTTTCCTGCGCCGCATCGGTCGTATTCGCTTTCAGTTCCTGCATCTCTTTTCCGCAACAAGACGGAAGGCAGCCTCCCTTGTGAATCATGCTGACGATTGTGCCGCAATGTCTGCATATGTAAAATTGCATAGTGTCCTCCAAGACATAGTATCATATATAATATACCGAAAAAACAAAAAAAAGCAAATAATTTTATTTTTGTTTTTATTTCAGTTTTTTGCTCATTGACGGAAACGCGCGGTTCGGGTAAGTTTGCGCTATGTGTAAAAAATCGAATCGCGTGTGTCGCTTTTATGCCGACGTGTGCCGTTTCTATGTCTCGACATCGCGCTTCTTTGCAAGTGGTAAAAAAATTATCAAAACAAATATGCGCCGTGCTCGTACGCTATGTACGGTTCTTTTTATTGTCTTTTCCGCCCTTCCTCTTTCAGCTTCCCGCCGCGCCGTTTTTTTGTGGCAGGGCGTGCGGAGTATGAAAAACTGCGATTCGGTTATGTTTATGAGCAGGCCAGAAAACGCAAACGGGGCGGCTCTCATCATTTGCCCCGGCGGAAGCTACCATCACTTGGGTATGTATAACGAAGGGCACTGCACAGCAAAGCGATTCAACGCGCTCGGCGTTACGACTTTCGTACTGCGCTACCGCGTCGCCCAAGGAGGCTCTCATCACCCCGCCCAGCTCGAAGACATACAGCGGGCGATCCAGCTCGTGCGCGAAAACGCACGCGACTACGGCATCGATCCCGGCAGAGTCGGCGCGATCGGTTTTTCTGCAGGCGGACACTTAGTGACGATGGCGGGCGCCTTTGCCGAAAGCGGCAACGAACTTGCAAAGCTCGGCATCGATGTAAGAGTAAGTCTGCGCCCCGACTTCGTTATGGCGATCTATCCCGTCGTTTCGATGCGCGACGATATCGCAAACAAGTGGTCGCGGAAAAGCCTGCTCGGAAAAAACATGAGCGAAGAACGAAAAGAACGCTTTTCCATGGAAAAGCAAATTCCTTCGACAATGCCGCCGACATACATCCTCGCCTGCCGCGACGATCCCGTCGTCAAATTCGAAAACAGCCGTCTCCTGTACGCCGCTCTCAAAGCGAAAAACATACCGTGCCGCTTTGCGCAATACGAAACGGGCGGACACGGCTTCGGTATGCTCGACGGCGCTTTTATGAAGAAGACGCACTGGAACGAAGACATAGAGGCGTGGTTAAAAGATCGAATGGCAAGTTTTGAAAGTATCAGCCAATAAAGCTATACTTCCAGCGGGAACGGCTACCGTACAATTATTCGTAACCGTGTCCAAACGCGGCTCTCACAGCGGGGCGCCCGCTGCTACGCCGCATCGTATATGCTTACTGCAGTTTCCTCACGCCGCCGAAACCTCGCCTTTGCACATTTTTATTTATTTTCGAAACCTGCCATTCGCTTGATACGCGAAACGGATAGAAGAAAACGGCATGCTGCCGCACTAGCATATATGCCGAATGAAAGCCTTTCTTGTAGCGCAAGAACGCGATGCGCACACTGTAAACTTGAGGCGTTTATCGGATTTGAAAATCGCGTCAGGTATTCATTTGTATTATACTTTTGATTATAAAATAACCTATAATTATACAAAGAACGATTTTTCCAAACAAAATTATTAAATATTCACACGGCTCATCTTTGTAATATATCGTTTCGAGATATCTGAAATCGATCTTTTTATTTATTATATTATCAGTACTATTAGTTATAAAAACTAATAGTAAACATGAAAGAGCTATTTCATATTTATTCAAAAATAAACTTACGAAAACTATTATTAAAAGT
>NZ_JAFEVM010000043.1:0-20065 GCF_016901105.1 Treponema sp. Marseille-Q4523
CTTGACAAGACGCAGCTGTTGCAGCGAAAGCTTATCGCTATGGCAGTACAACGGTCATAGCTACGGTTAGATTTTTACTTGAGTAACCGAAACCGTTTCGGTTAGATTTTTACGTGAGGAAATACGGCGGGCACAGTCAAATGCACATATTGCTTTTTTTATACATTTGTTTATAATTATTCGATATATTATATTGTAAGGACGGGGTTTAAAAAGCCGTATGGATGGTTTAAAGCGACAGATCAAAGAAGTCATTGTATCGTCGTTGCAGCTGGAAGACGTAAAGCCGGAAGACATCGTCGACGCCGAACCGCTTTTCGGAACGGGCTTGGGGCTTGATTCAATCGATGCTCTTGAATTGGGTGTGGCGTTGAAGAAAAAATTCGGCGTAAAGCTTTCAGCCGAAAGCGCTGATAATAAAAAGCACTTTGCATCGGTCGATGCATTAGCTGAATATATTGCAGCCGAAAAGGCGTAAGAGGAATTGTATATGACTAAAGAAGAGATTTTCGACAAACTGAAAGCGATCCTTTCAAAAGAATTTGAAATCGAAGAGGATAAAATCACTCCCGCGGCAAAGCTTGCCGATGACCTTGAACTTGACTCCATCGATTCGATCGACTTGATCGTAAAGATGAAGGATTTTATTCCCGGAAAAGTCGACCCTGCGATTTTTAAAACGGTAAAGACGATGCAGGATGTCGTCGACGCATTGTATCCGTATACGCAGCAGGCTTAATAAAAAAATGAACGCGGCAGCTCGTACAGCCGGCCGCTTCTTTTTTTAATCGATGTCGTTTCCGATTGATGAAAAAATTTGTTAAGGTTTTTTTTTATGCGGTTGCGGCGCTTTATCCCGTTCTCATCTTTGCGTTCCTTGTCGTATTAAAGCTTCCTGTCAGGATTTTATCGCTGTGTATCGTCGCCCTCGCCTTCGCGTTTTTTTTAAGCGCGACGGGTCGGGTACGAAACGCGAACGGAAAGGGACGGGGAACGGTAAAAAGCGTAAAGCGGTCTTTCGATTGGAAGCCGCTTGCGCAGTCCGCGCTTTTTCTTGCAGCGGGTCTTTTTTGTTTTTTTACGAATCGGACCGTATTTTTAAAATTGTATTCGGTAACGATCAGCGCAACGCTGCTCGCCGTTTTCGGCAGTACGCTTTTTTTGCCGCCGAACATCATTTTCAGGTTTGCGTGTCTGCAGGATAAAACGATACGCGGCTCTGCGGCGGAAAGCTCGATAGAGCGGTATTGCCGCAAAGTGACCGTCGCGTGGTGCGTCTTTTTTATCTGCAACGGAAGTGTGTCGGCATTTACGGCGTTTTTTTGCTCCGATACGGTGTGGTCGATATACAACGGCGGCATTTCATACGCGCTTATGGGCTGTATGTTTGCCGTTGAATTTATTATCAGAAGGCGGGTACAAAAAAAAATGCCGAAAGCACATACGATCAGCACATTTACGGCGGATTCCCGCCCCGACGATTTTATCGTCTGTTACGAACGGAAGTGGTCGGACGGCGCGTATAAAACGTGGCGCGATTTTCTTTCCGATTCGGCAAAGCTTCGAAAATTCATTTCCGAAAAATCCGCACAAAAATATATTCTCCACTGTGAAGATTATTGGTATTTTTTGTGCGCGTTCATTGCGCTTTTGCAGTGCAAAAAAACGGTGCTTTTGACGCAAAACGTTACGAGCGAATTCATCGCGGAAATCAAAACGGACGGCGTCGAATTTTTAACAGATCGCGATATTGCCGATTCGATTTTTATTCCCGATGTCGTCGAAAAGGCTGCTTTTCCGTCGGAAAGCGATATGCGCTCTCTTCCGAAAATCGTCGCGGACGATACGGATATTTTGCTCTACACGTCGGGCAGCACCGGAAAGCCCAAAGGCGTCCGCCAACGCATGACCGAATTCGAACTCGACAATGCATTCGTCTTTTCGAAGTGGGGCGCGGAATTCGCAAAGCGAAAACTCGTTACGACGGTGAGCCAGCACCACATCTACGGTTTTTTGTTCGGCATCGCGCTCCCCTTCGGCTACGGCGTTCCCTTCCGCCGTACGCGCATCGAATATCCCGAAGAATTCGAAACGCTGTCCGACGGATCCTACATGATCATCGCGACACCCGCGTTTTTAAAGCGTACCGTTGAAACGGAGCGGAAGCTCCCGCTCGACGATTGCTTTATCTTTACAAGCGGAGGAGCCGTTTCGAAAGAGCTTGCCGAAAAGACGGAAGCCGTATTCGGTTTTTGTCCGCTTGAAGTGTACGGTTCGACGGAGACGAGCGGCATCGCGTACCGGCAGCAGACGAAAGACGGACTTGCGTGGACGCCCTTCGACAACGCGAAGATTTGGAAAGGGGAAGACGGTTGTCTCGTCATCGTTTCTCCGTATATCAAAGACCCGAAAGGTTTTGCGACCGCCGATTTGGTAGATATACTTTCCGACGGCAGATTTGTCATGAAAGGCAGGGCCGACTCGATCGTAAAAATAGAGGAAAAACGCATTTCGATGACGGAAGTCGAAAACAGGCTTTTGCAGAGCGGCTTCGTCTCCGACGTAAAAGTCATCGCGCTCGAAGATGTGCGCCAGTATCTTGCGGCGGCGCTCGTACTCAATGCTGACGGTAAGCGGAAATTTCAAAACGAAAAAAAATTGACGATTAATAAATTCTTTCACGACTATCTTATGAATTATTTTGAAAACGTCGTCATTCCGAAACGCTGGCGCTATGTCACGTCTCTTCCGTGCGACGTGCAGGGTAAAAAGCATAAGGAAGATATCGCAGCTTTGTTTGCAACGCGCGATGCGTCGGATGCGGCCGTACGATAAAAACGATACGGAGGCGTGATGCCGTGCGGGCGGAATACGGCGCGGCGGCGTATATGAAAAGGGGGCATGATAACCATGAGTGAAAATCTGCACGATATCGTCGATGAAAAGGTTCTTTCGCAGAGCGGAGATTCCGCAGAGATCGAATTTTTTATTCCTGCTTCGAGTGATTTTTTCGACGGGCATTTTCCGGAGTTTAAACTGCTTCCGGCCGTCGCACAGTTTGAAATTATAACGCGGTTTTCAAAAAAATATTTCGGTACGCAGCGCTATGTACCGGAAATCAAACGCATTAAATTTTCCGCGCCGATCAGACCCGACACGCTCGTCCGCTTAAAGCTCGATTTCAATCGTGAAAAAAAATCGATGTCGTTCTTGCTCCGGGATGCAAAAAAATCCGATAAAGCGTATTCGTCGGGAATCTTCGTCGCTGCGGTGTAGTCGATGGGTGCGATGCAAAACGCTGCGCAAAACGATGCGGTGCAGAAAGCTGCGATAAAGCTCGGCTTCGTCATCCCCGTGTACAATCACGGTTCGACGGTCGGCTCCGTTATCCGCTCTCTTGCCGTATACGGACGACCGATCATCGTCGTGGACGACGGCAACGATGCGGCGAATAAAATGCAGATCCGCGCGGCGGTCGATTCGTGCCCGCTTGCCGTACTTGTCGAACGGGAAAAAAACGGCGGCAAAGGCAAAGCGATGACGAGCGGCGTTTTAAAAGCGCACGAGCTCGGTTTGACGCACGTCTTTCAAATCGATTCGGACGCTCAGCATGACGCATCGCGCGCTTCTTTTTTTATCGAAGCCGCGGAAAAATATCCCTCGTGCGTCATCTGCGGTACGCCCGTATTCGACGAGTCGGTGCCGGCCTCGCGCAAAAAAGGCAGAGAGATTTCAAACCGCTGGGCACGCTTTGTGTCTTTGAGCGATGAAATCGTCGACGCCATGTGCGGATTTCGAATCTATCCGGTAGCGCCGTATTGCCGCCTGCTCACTCACCGCGCGTGGGTCGATGCGCGCATGGGATACGACGCGGATATCCTCGTACACTTCGTATGGAGCGGCGTGCATATAAAATCCTATCCGGTGCGCGTAACTTACCCCGCAGACGGCATTTCGAATTTCCGCATGGTGCGCGACAATATCCGCATATCGCTGTCGTTTACAAAATTGTTTTTGGGTATGATCGTGCGCTTGCCGGTTCTGACGTTCCGCGCTATTTGCAGAAGAAGGGCTTATGGCTGAACTTGCGGAAAGCGCGGACGCTCACTGGACACAAAAAAAAGAAGAAGTGTCGAGCAGCCGCCCGATCGAATTTACCGTGTGGCTCATTTCGCACCTGCCTTTGTGGCTCGTCGGTTTGCTCGCTTTTCCCATTTCATTTTTTTATTTTGCGTGTTCAAAGCGCGCCCGAGACGAATCGCGCGCATATCAAAACCGGTTGCTGCGATATACTGCAGACAGGGGTGATTGCATAAAGCGGCCTCACGTTTATAAGCACATCGTTTCGTTTGCGCTGTGCATCATCGAAAAGATCGAAGGCTGGTGCGGTAAAATCGATTTTAATAAGATCGCGCTCCAAAAAGACGACGTTAAATCGCTGATCGATCAGCTCGATCGAAAAAAAGGCGCGCTGCTTATCGGCTCGCATTTGGGCAATATCGAAATGCTCAGGAGCCTCGCCGAATACGGCCGCACCGGCGTGTCGCACTATGTTCCCGTTACGGCGATTTTGAATTTGAATACGACGAAAAAATTCAACAATACGATAAAATCGATCAATCCGCACGTGCAGCTCAATATAATAAACGCCGATGAAATCAACGCGGGAACGATTTCGCTGTTGATGGACAGAATCGACGAAGGCGGCCTCGTCGTCATCGCCGCAGACCGTACGTCGTTCAATACTGCGGACAGGGCGATAATCGAAAACTTTCTCGGTAAACCCGCGCGGTTTTCGTACGGCGCTTTTTTGCTTGCAGCGCTTTTAAAAGCGCCGACGTATTTCGTCTTTGCGCTCCGCGAAAAGACGCTCATGCTCACTCCGCGCTATTCGATGCACGTACATAAAACGGGCATAGCATTCGATTGTCCGCGTGCCGAACGGGAGGCGCGGATCAAGCGCTTGTGCCGCGAATACGTCGCTCTCTTGGAACAGTATTGCATAATGTATCCTTTGCAGTGGTATAATTTTTTTAATTTTTGGACGGAAAACGAAAATCGCAAGGAAGCATGATATGAACGGTTCGCTCGTTTCGGAAGAGATGACATTTAAAGTCGAATTTTACGACGTCGATTCGATGCGCGTCGCGTGGCACGGAAATTATGTAAAATTCATCGAACGCGGCAGATGCGCGCTGCTCGATAAAATCGGCTACGGCTATCTGCAGATGGTCGAAGACGGCTACGCGTTTCCGGTCGCGGAGCTGAAGATAAAATACGTGCGTTCTCTTGCTTTCGGAGACGAAGCGCGCATCAAAGCATCATTGATTGAATACGAAAATCGTCTTAAAATACGCTACGAGATTTACAACGCGAAGACCGGCGTCCTTGCGACAAAGGCGGAAAGCACGCAGATGGCGGTAAAGTTGCAAACGGGCGAAACGTGTTTCGTGTGTCCCGAAAAATTGATAACCCGCGTTGAAACATTGTTAAAAAATTGACTGTGCCGGACCGGCGGAGGTGTTGTATGAAAAAGATAATTGTCAATATTATATGCGCTCTTGTGTTTGCCGTTCTGCCGCTTTTTGCGGCCGATACGTCGTTCGATGCCGTGTGTGCCGACCTCGCGCGCCATCCGAATACGACCGGGAATTTTACGCAGGTACGCACGATTTCAAAAGTAAACCGATCGCTCACGTCGAGCGGGACCTTTATATTCAGCCTCGACGGTATTATGTGGAAAACGCTGAAGCCCTTTCCGTCGTCGCTCGTCGTGGGATTGACGAGCGTTATTCAAACGACACCCGACGGCAAAAAGACCGTCATCGACGCGTCGAACAATCAAATTTTTACGAGCATTTCGACGACACTCTCTTCGATTTTTTCCGGCAATGTGAAAAAACTGTACGAAAATTTTTCGGTCGCCTTTTCTTCCGACGGAAACAAATGGAATGCCGTTCTCACTCCGAAAGATAAAACAGTCGCCGCCGTGATGAAAACGCTCGCACTCGGCGGAACGGGTGCATCCGGCGGTGCCGAATTCGATACGATCGTTATGACCGAAGCGGGCGGCGATACCGTCACCTATACGTTTTCGAATCAAAAGTATCCGAAGGAGCTTTCAGCAGATGAAAAAGCCGTCTTTGCCGCGAAATAAAACCTTTGCATTTGCATGGCTTATTTTCCACGCGTTCGTTCTCGCTCCGTGTCTTTTTATCATTGCACGCGCGGGTACGGTAAATCTCGACGCCGATCTTTTTAATATGCTGCCGAAGCCGGACATCGGCAAAGCGATGGGTGTCGCCGACGAACGCCTTACCGAAATGACGGGGCAAAACGTATTTATCCTCGTGTCGCATAAAGATTTCGATACGGCGAAGTCCGTCGCGGAAACCGTCTACAGTGAATTGAAAGACAGTCCGCGTTTTAAATCGGTGTCGCTGTATTCCGATGAAGCGATGCTCCAAAGCGTGATGGACTTTGTGCACCGGTATCGCTGGAATCTGCTCGACGATGAAGCCGTCGAAACGCTTTCATCTCCGGGCGGCGCGGAAAGCTTTGCGGAAAATGCGCTTGCAAAAGCCTACGGCGCCTTTACCTTTTCTTCGCTCGACAAACTGGAAGACGATCCGTTTATGCTCGACGAATACGTATTGCAGTACTACCTCGCATCGCTGCAAAATTCCGGTACGTCCATGTCGCCGAAAGACGGTGTGCTCGCTACCCAATACGACGGCAGCTGGTATGTGATGATTCAGGGTATTTTAAGCAAAGAAGGAGCGGCGCTTGCAAGCAAGTCGAACGCCGTCGTGCAGATTTACGACGTGTGCGAACCGCTCGAAAAAGACGGTGTGCGTTTTGTGTATTCGGGCACGCCCTTTCACAGTCATAAAAGTTCGACGTCGGCGAGCAGAGAGATTTCGATCATTTCAACCGTAACACTGCTCGGCATTATTATTTTATTGCTGATCGTGTTTAAAAATCCGCTGCCGCTTGTTTTGTCCATCGCATCGATTTTGCTTTCGATCGCGGCGGCATTTGCGATGACGTATACGTGTTTCGGCCATATCCACATACTGACGCTCGTGTTCGGCACATCGCTGATCGGCTCGTGTATCGATTACAGTCTGCACTTTTTCATCCACCGGAAAGCGAACAGGACGCTTGCAAGCGGCGCGGAGATCCGCCGTCACTTGATGACCGGTCTTTTATTATCGCTCATCTCCACCGAACTTTGCTATTTTATCCTCGTATTTGCGCCGTTCGGATTGCTCAAGCAGATGGCGGTATTTTCGCTTACCGGCATTTTCAGCGCGTTTTTAACCGTCGTAAGCGTGTATCCTCTGCTTGCGATGCCGGCAGATGCCAAGCGCTCGATCCCGCTCATCGATGCGCTTGCCGCGCCTAAGTGGTACGACAAAAAGAAAATCGGCAGGATTGCAGTAGCTTCGATTTTTGCCGTAACGCTTACGACGCTTTTCGTCAACCGTAAAAATATTAAAATAGAAAACGACGTCAACACCTTATACGAAGCGACCGGACGTGTCCGCGAAGATGCGGTCATTTCGTATAAAGTGCTCAACTACAATCCGACCGGCTGGTTTATCATAGCCGGAGACACGGTTGAAAAAACGCTCGAAGAAGAAGAAGCGCTCTGCAAGCGCCTGTCGGAAGTCAACGAGGGTAAAGCGCTCGGCGGCTTTATCGCTACGTCGCAGTACATACCGTCCCTTGCAAAGCAAAAAAAATCATACGAAGCGGCGGGAAATCTTTTGCCGCTTGCACCCGTCCAATACGAAATGCTCGGCTATGATGCGTCGCTTGCGTCGGAACTGCAGGCATCATACGACGCGGACGCAGCAAAGTACATCACTCCCGACGGCGATATCCCGTCGTACCTCAAAAAAGCGATATCGTCCGCATGGCTCGGTGAAATCGACGGGAGGTACTATTCCATCGTGCTTCCCATTTCGATCACCGACGAAGCGGCGTATATACGGATCGCGGCGGAAAATCCAAACGTCTATTTTGAAAATAAAATCAAAGACATCGGACGCGATTTGGATCGTTTGACGAAGACGATTTTGACGCTGTTTGCAATCGCATACGTCGTTATCGTCATCGTGCTGAAGATTTTTTACAACTGGCGGCACACGCTGAAGATCGCATCTATCCCGCTGCTCATCGTGCTCGTCATCGCATCGATATTTTCGGCGCGCGGCATAGCGCTCGAATTCTTTTCGATCACCGGCATGATTTTGGTGTTCGGTCTCGGTCTCGACTACGTGATCTACATGGTCGAAAACGAAAAGCGCAGCGATACGACGGTGAACGCTCGCCTCGAACCTTTTGCGATTTTGCTGTCGTTTTTGACGACCGCCGTTTCTTTCGGTGCGCTCGCGCTCAGTTCCTTCGTGCCGGTACACATGCTCGGTCTTTCGATCTTTTTAGGATTGACGACGGCGTTTTTGTGTACGGTGTTGTGAGAGGGAAATTTAGTATTTTTTAGATGTTGACAAATCGGTACGGAAAAATTATTGTTAATGACAATAGAGAAAAATGAAACCGGTATTCGGAATCGGTAATCACAATGAGAGCAGGAGGAAGTGTTATGAAAAATTTCGGAAAAGCATGTATCGTGCTGAGCGCGTGTATCGTGTTTGCATTTGCGGGCTGCAATAATTCGGGGGGGGCGACTCTCCGCAAGTAGTCCATGTAAGCGGCGTAACGCTTAACAAGTCGGAGCTTACGCTCGATGTCGGTATGTCGGAAAAACTTATCGCAACCGTAAGTCCCGATAATGCCGCAGACAAATCGGTAACATGGCTGTCAAGCGATACGGAGATTGTTAAAGTAGCACAAGACGGTACGGTGAGGGCCGTATCCGACGGAACCGGTACTTCCGGCGATACGGCAACGGTTACCGTACGGACGACGGACAGTGCAAAGACCGCTTCGTGTACCGTAAAAGTCGGTCCTGCAGGCACCGTCGTTCCGGTCGCGAGCATAACGCTCAGCGATACATCGCTGACTATGCAAAAGGATGAAACGAAAACAATTACTGCGACTGTACTGCCCGCTACGGCGACGGATAAAACGGTTTCGTGGTCGGTAAGCGGTTCCGCCGTTTCACTGAGCGCAGCGACCGGTTCAAGCGTGACCGTAACGGCAAAAGACGGGGGACAGGCGACCGTGACGGCACAGGCGGGAAGCAAAACCGCGTTGTGCACGGTAACCGTGGAAGTGCCCCTTTCGATTCGGGTAACGCGGGCAAACGGGTCTCAATACATCGTTTCCGAAATAGACAAACTCGATTTAACAAAAGAATCGGATAGTGTGGATGTCGTGATTTTCGGTGCGTGGCGGAATGATGATGTAAAAACGCTCGGCACTAAAATAAAAAACTCGAACGCAAACGTTTCTCTCGATATGACTGCAGCGACGGGTATAACACAGATTTGCTACAATTATTTTGCCAGTTCGTATTACGGTTATTTCCAGAACTGTACAAAGCTGACAAATATTCGATTGCCCGTCACTGTTACGGAAATTCAATCGAACGCGTTTTCGGGTTGTACGGCATTGGGCGAACTTACGCTCGGAACTGCGGTAACGAAAATCGCTTATGATGCGCTCAGCGGCTGCAGTGCCCTGAAAAGTCTTTCGATTTCCGACGGTACGTTCGTTACGAACGATCCTTATGATGCAGCGAAATTTTTAAAAGATTGTACAAATCTTGAATCCGTTACGGTTATCCATACTGACGGCAATACGACGGGTATCGCGCAAAAAATATTTGCAGGGAAAAATATAAAAACGCTTGTCGTATCGGACGGCGTCCTGAAAATAGAAAGCGAAATGTTCAAAGGCTGTACAGCACTCACGACGGTTTCCATTGCCGGCAGCGTAAAATCGATCGGCTGGAATGCATTTGCAGGCTGTACTGCGCTTTCGAATTTAACGCTCAATGACGGGCTCGAGACGATCGGATCGAGTGCGTTTGAAGGTTGTGCCGCACTTACCGATATAACGATACCGGATTCGGTAACGGTAATTGATGGAGGCGCATTTATCGACTGCAGTACGCTGATAAAGGCGACGTTGTCTAAAAATCTTACGATGCTCGGCAGCAATGCATTTGCAAGATGCGGAGCGCTCAAAACCGTTGTCTTTTCGGAAGCGGGCGGTTCGGGTAATCTGATTGTCGGGGAAAGCGCATTCGGATATTGTTCGGCACTTGCCGATATTTCGCTTCCTGCAAGTCTAACAAAAGTAGGAGTAAAAGCTTTTATCGGATGCACAGCGTTGAAATCGATAAGCATATACGATTCTCTGAAAACCGTTGATGTGAGATTCAGTAATGAAGAGCCGCTTCACGACTGTCCGAATCTGAATAAAGCCGTCGTCCGTCACGCCGAAGGCAATACCGAAGGCTGGCAAGGCAATATATTTTATAAGTCGGCGGTAAAGGAAGTCGTCATAGAAGAAGGGGTTACGAGCATACCTAAAGAATCTTTCACGGAGTGTAAAAATCTTACGACGATTACGATTCCTACGACCGTAGAGGCTATCGGAGAAAGGGCGTTTTATCTTTGTGAAAAGCTCACTGCCGTAACGCTGCCGAAAAAGCTCCGTGAGTTGGGCGACGCCGCATTTTATGAGTGTACGGCGCTTTCTTCATTGAAGATGAATGATTCGCAGCTTTCCGCTCTAAATAGATTCGTTTTTGCAAGATGCAGCTCTTTAACGGCCGTAACGCTTCCTCTCGACATTACATCGATAGGATCGAATGCATTTTCAAACTGTACAAATCTGGAAATAGAGACGCTTCCTTCAAATTTGCAAATGATCGGGAAGGAAGCTTTTTCGAAATCGGGACTGAAAAAGGTTGTGTTGCCTGATACCGTGACGGGCATCGGAGAAAAAGCTTTTTATAACTGTACTGCGCTTAAAACGGTTTTCATCGGAAGAGGAGCCATAACCGTCGGGGAAAAAGCGTTCGCCGAATGTACGTCGCTTGACGATCTTACGATTTCCGAAAGCGATGCGGTCAAAACCTTAGAGGAACGCGCATTCGGCTGGTGTGGGTTGCTTTCAGCTATTATCATTCCGAATAAAGTAACGGTAAAAGCCGATGCATTTTCAGACTGTACGGGTCTCCGGAGCATAACGCTCGGCAAAGATACCATTGTTGAAGGAAAGTATGGGACTGCAGGATTTCCGAACAATATCGAAGTGCACTTTACCGGAACGCTTGCGGACTGGTGCAACGAAGAGACTCATATTTATCCGGTATCGGGCTCGTATTCGTTGTATGTTATGTATAATAATACGGATACGTCTGTTACTGAAATTCCGTTGTACGGTACAGAGTTGAATGATATCGTATCCATACGTGATCGTGCATTTCAAAATTGTACAAGCCTTACTTCATTCCGGCACAATTTTGCCAAATCGATTACGCATTTCGGCAAGTATGCATTTACCGATGCATCTATAACGTATTTTGATATCGAAGCAGTCGCGCTTATTTCCGGTAATTACACTTGGTATAAGACAGAGGATGAAGCGGCATGGAAAGCGTCCGATGTGTCAAAGGCGGAAAAAGTCGATAAAACCAATCTCGACTTGGGAACACCGACAACGGATTTTGAAGTGTATAAGAAAAATGACAAGTATTATTGGTTTGCCGTAAAGAATCCTTAATCGTAATATGTAAAATATAAAAAACCTGCCGCAGTTATGCGCGGCAGGTTTTTTTATCAGGCGTAGTGTATATGCGGCAAAGAAATCACGGAGCACCGCCTGCAAGCGCTCCGCAAAACTGCGGGGCGTTTGCGTCGATTGTCGATCAGCGCTTTCGCTCGATCCCGTCGAATTCTTTTCCGAACGGCTTCGTCACGTAGATGAGCACAGGCGTCATAAGGTAGTCCGCGGCCAAAGCTGTCGTCAAACCGATGATCGAAAGCATTCCTATGCGATGCATCGTGTTCATCGGACTGAACGCGTAGATGAGGAACATGGCGCAGATGATTACTGTTGTCATGCACATCGTCTTTCCGATTTCAAGATATGTGCGCAAAATCGCATCTTTGTAATTTCCGTGCACTTCGTAATAATATTTGACGTGATTGATAAAGTGGATCGTATCGTCGACGGCGATGCCGAGTATCATCGGCATGATCGTCATCGTCATCATATCGAGCTGGAAGCGGAAATAGCCCATGATGCCGGCGAGGATGATGACCGGAGTGATGTTCGGGATCATTCCGATGAGTCCCGTCCGAATGCTCATAAACACGAGGATGAGCATTGCGGCGATCATGATAAACGAGCCTGCAAACGATTTCAATTCTCCGCGTACGATTTTTCCGTTCATTTCGGCAAACTCGGCGACCGCTCCGATAGCGGAAACTTCGGCGCCGGGAAAAAGTTCTTCGGCGGCTTTTTCCGCATCCGCGATGTTCGACGCGATTTGACTGCTGTCGTATGTCGCGAGGTTGACGTTGACGTATGCCATGTTGTAATCGGCGTTGAGCCAATCGTAGAGCCGAGAGCCGCCGGTTATTTCGTACAGGAAGAGTTCCTGTGTCAAAAGGTCTTCGTCGTCGGGGATCGAATAATAAGCCGGATCGTCGCCGTTCAGCATGCGGTTCGTTTCTTTTACGATGTCGAGAACCGATTTAACGCGCGGCTTTCCGTTCGATTTTCTCGTCAAACTTAAATTGCCGAGCGTGTTTTCGAGCTTTTCGAGTGCGAACATGCGTTCCGGTTTTTTGAATTCATCAACGTCGGGATATTCGATTAATATTTTATACGAATACACCGAGCCGAGCTGCGTATCCTGCAGTTTTGCCAAGCGAGCGATGTACGGGATCTTTAATCCGAGCATTTCGATATAGTCGAGCGTTACGCGGATTTTAAAAATTCCCGGAATAAAGACGACGATCATCGCGAAGCCGACGATGAGGACGGCTTTGCTGTGTTTCAACACGCGTTTTCCGAACGATTCGAACGCGAGGTCGGCTTTCGTCACTTTCTGCGTCGTTGCACTTTCTTCCTTTTTTTTGTCTTTGCCGAACGAAAGCAGCACGGGGATCAGGATGATCGCGTAGAGGAAAACGACCAAAACGGTTGCCGACGACGTCAAGCCGAGCCATTTGAGTGGACCGATGTCGACGAGGGCGAAAGAGATGAGGGATGCGATCGTCGTGAGCGCGGTAAAGAAAAGCGGCCAGCCGGTTTCTTCGACCGACATGATAACCGATTCTTTTCGAATACCCGTCTGTCTGAAATGCAGTTTAAACGAATTGATGTAGTGGATCGAATAGCCGACCGACAGCGCCATGCCGAGCAAGATCGGAATCGTCATCATATTTTGATCGGCTACGATGCCGAAGTATGACATAAAACCGAACACGACGCCGATGCCGCCCACCGTCGAAAAAAGCGGGACGATGAGACCGCGCAGCGAGCGCACGAATAAAATCAAACAGATGATCATCGCGATAAAGCCGCTTATAAGGTTGCGCGACATTTCCTTTCGCATGACGTCGGATTCTTCGCACTCCGTGTACGGAGTGCCCGCACAGATAAGATTCCATTTGTCGCTTTGCCACTTCGGGTCTTCGAGCAGTTTGTGTGCGGCTCGTCCCGCTTTATACATGCCGGTGCGCGCTTTATTGTCTTCTTCGCCGTAACCGTACAGATAGAGGATGACCCAAGTTTCGGTCGCATCTTCGGAGACGAGTTTGTTTGCAATCGCTTCGCGCGAGAGTAGAAATTTTTTGATCGATTCCATCTCCGCTTTGCCTTCGGCCGTGTGCGTGTCGGGTATGCCGTCTTCGAACGGTGTGACGACCTGCATACCGTCGTCGGTGCCTTTCGCGACCGACACTTCGACGACGGACATGACATCGCGTGCATAGGGAATCGTTTCCATCATTTCGTTTCCGAGCCGGTCGATCATGTTGAGTACATCGGAATCGAATACGTCTTTTGTCTGAACCAAAACCGTGATGACGTCTTCGTTGCCGAAGGTTTCTTCAAATCGATCGGTTGCGAGTTTGATTTTTTCTTTGTCGCCGAACCAGTCTTCCTGCAGATCTTCAGCGACGAATTTTCGTAAACCCGAAAGCCCGACCGCGGTGATAATGAACATTGCGAGTAAAAAAAGCCATCGAAATTTTACTTGGATTTCTCCGAATTTTCGGAACGCTTTGTTTATTTCCAGAACTTTCATATATGCTCCTCGATTAAACCGTACGCAAATCTGCGAATTTCAAATCGGTTTAATACATGTGCGCGGTATATCGGATCGTAAAATCGTACGATATATGCAGACGTTAGCTTACGCTAATTTACAAGGCGTGTCAATAATAAGTGAAATTGTCGTGAAAGCGTTGATGGGGCAGGGGCGGCGGAAAATCGGGAACGTTTGCCGATGTTTCCACTCTTTCGGATTTAATCGTTCGGCTTTATTCCGACACTGCAGATATAGGCGAGTTCTTTTTTGTGTCCGTTGAAAAAGCGGAACATTTGCCGGAACATCGCTTTGTTTTCTTTTTTCATCGCGTTTCGCACAATTCGAAGCGCGTTCGTAAAGCCTTCGTCATGGATCATGCCGCGCGGGCTCATCAACGTCATATCTCCGCATTTTTGCATAACGGAAAATCCGTTTTTCCAAAAGAGCGCTTCCCAGCCGGCGGCATCGAGCGGTTCGACGCTGACGTTTATCGCTTTGCTTAATCCGGTACGAAGCTCTCTTTGTACGGCGGGATCGGATGTTCTGAGAGCAACGTCGTGCGTCAAAAGCAGTCCGCCGGGCTTGAGTACGCGAAAATATTCTTTGAGCGCTTTGTCTTTTTTATCGCCGACAAGCATCGTCAGCATCGCTTCGTTGACAACGATGTCGAAACTTGCATCGTCGAACGGCAATGCGAGCGCATCTCCATGAATCAGCGTCAGCTTATCCTCAAGATGATTTTTCTTAATGTTTGCTTCCGCTTTTTTAAGTGCGTCTTTATCGAGATCCACGCCGGTGATTTTGCAGCCGAATTTTTTCGACAGCTGAATCATCGTCCTTCCCATATTACACGCGACTTCAAGAATCTTCGTATCGCTTTTTATGTTTACCTGTTCAATGAGCCATGCGGTCGCATCGATTCCTCCGGGGCGCAGCGTCGTTTTGCCGAGCCGTGCCAAAAATATATGACCCGCTTCACCGTACATACTGCCTCCTTTTTTCTGCGCGTACAGCTGCCGCAAGAGCAATCGGTTTTTTTTGACAGATCGCCGAGATTAAAAGTAAGTCAGCTGTACGCTATACATCTCTGCGGTGTAAACTGCAATCAGTCGCGGACGAGCAGCAAAGCCATTTTGAATTTGCCTTCCGCTTTGACGTAGTGCTTGCCGTTTTTATCGAACTTGAAATTTTCGCCTTCGTGAATGCGGTACTCTTTTCCTTCGTATCCGATAATGCCTTCGCCGTCGAGACAGAATATGATCGCGTCTCCGGGGGCGGAATGTTCGGACAATCCCGTTCCCGCGTCGAAAGCCATAATTACAAATTTGGTTTTGTCGCTGTCGACGAGGTCCATGTTTACAATCTTCCCGTCTTTATAAGGGAGAAGCTCTTTTAATGCGAAAACTTTCGCGCTCTTTAAAATGTCGTTCATAATACACTCCTTATCAAAAAGTATTTCCGAATATATGCATCCCGCTTTGCTCCGTATGCCGACGGGAATATTCTGCGGTACGATAAAAATGTCGCCGCGCCTAAGTTGCGGCTTTTCCGCCGTCAAATACAGCACTTCGGCGACGCCTTCTTCGATCTTCCAAATTTTCGGATAGTCGTAGCTTTCGGGGCTGATGTTTGTGCCTGCCGCGATCGAAAAAACGCTCATGCTGCACGCATTGCCTTCCAGCACCTTTTCCGAAACCGTACACCCTTCCACCGGTGCATTGTCTTTTGCGATGGAAAATATATGTTTGCTTTTCAGCATATCGGCCTCCGTAAATTATCTGTAACTAACATACTGTAAATCCGATGCGGAATCCGTTGCTCCGGCAACAAAATTACGGAAATTTTTTTCATCCGTTTCGTATGTCGGTCGATAAAGCGATTTCCGACGATGCGGTAAGCTCACTTCAGCGTTATCGTTTTCCCTTCGATTTTAATAATTCCTTCGTCCTTCATGCGGCTCAATTCGCGAGAGACGGCGCTCCTGTCCGCCGATATGAACTGTGCGAGTTTTTCGCGCGTAAACGGCAGCGTAAATGAATTGCGGTGCAGCGTGTTTTGCGTAAGACGCAGATAAAACAAAAGTTTGTCGCGGAGCGTCGGCTGTGCCAAAAGTTGGATCTTCATGTTGAGGTGCTGAATATTGCGCGCCATTTCGTGCAACAGATTTTCGAGCACGATTATGCGGTAGGGGCATCCGCATCGATTGGTACCGTCTTCCGAGGGAAACTGAATGAACAGAACCTTCGTCTTTTCCGCGCTGATGATGCGCAAAAACGGGTTCGCCTGTCTGAGGCAGCACAGCGCTTCTCCGAAAGATTCTCCTCGTCCGATTTCTTTGAGCAGCACGGTTTTGCCGTCTACACCGATTTGTTCGGCGTGAACGCACCCGTCGACGACGATCCCCGCATGAGAGACGATATCGCCGGAACGGTATATTTCCTGCCCGCACTCGAACGATTTATAAAATCCGCGCAGGCAGGCGATCGCTTTGTCTATGTCTTTGGCGGGAATCCCTTTGAATACCGCCGTTCGCGCCAAAAACGACGTATAAAAATTCAGCATTTTTTCCCCGTTTGTTGCAGCGGCAACGGAACTTATTGTTACTTTATGCTAACTTTTAGACAGTGTCAATCATCCGGAGGTATCAGAGATGAAAAAAATACTGTCTGTCGCGGCCGCGCTGTTTATTGCGCTTAACTGTGCCGCCTTTGCAAAGGAACAGGTGATCCGCATCGGCATGCCGAAAGCGCCGCCCGCTTTGCCCGTTTTGCGCATGATCGAATCGAATGCGCTCGGCGAAAACGTCAAAATCGAATATACGATTTGGGATGCGCCGGAAAAACTTATCGCGATGGTGCAGAGCGGCGATTTCGATATGTTTGCGTTTCCGCTGACGGTCGTCGCAAAGCTGTACAACAAGGGCGTTCCCGTAACGCTGACGAATGTGGACACGTGGGGCGTTTCGTATTTTTTGACGACCGATCCCGCGCTTAAAAACTGGTCGGACTTAAAAGGGAAGACCGTGTACGTCCCGCTGCAGTCTTCTCCGCCCGACGTTATCACGCAGTTTTTTATGAAAAAAGCCGGTCTTACGCCGAAAAAAGACGTAACGATTATCTACTCTTCGCGTCCGGAAATTGCGCAGATGATGGCCGCCGGAAAAATTCAATATGCGACGATGATCGAGCCGCAGGTTACAGCGATTTTAATGCAGAATAAGGATGCGCGTGTCGCGTTTTCGTTCGAAGAAGAATGGAAAAAAGTTACCGACGACAACACGATCATTCCGAATGCGGGCTTCGGCGCAAAATCGAAATTCATAAAAGACAATGCCGAACTTGTCGCACGCTTTGAAGCGGAATACGAAAAGGCGCTGAACTGGGTGCTGCAAAATCCCGACAAGGCCGCAGCTCTTGCCGATTCCAAGCTCGGCATGAAAGCGCAGGTTGTGCAAAAAGCGATTCCGCGCATGGGGCTTATCTATAAAAACGCGTACGATGCGAAAGCCGACTTGCAGCAGTTTTGGCAGCTTTTAGTCGATTTTGATCCGGCGACGATCGGCGGAAAAGTTCCCGATGAAAAAATCCTCTATAAAAAATAACTGCATAGCGGCGCTCGCCATGCTTGCACTGTGGCAGGTACTCTCTTTGGCGTACCCGCCGCTTGTAGTGCCGCCGATTCCGGCCGTCGGTAAAATACTTGCGCGCATTTTGTCCGCTCCCGATCTTTTGCACGAAGCGGCAAAAACTTTGGGCAGGCTTGGCGCCGGGCTTTTTTTCGGCATTGCGGCGGGCTGCCTCGTCGGCTATGTGTGCGGCGTGTGCAAAACGTGCCGGGAACTGTGCAAACCGGTTCTCGGCGTGCTGCAGGTTGTGCCGCCCGTTGCATTGCTCGTGCTTGCGATCATCTGGTTCGGTTTTAACGGAAAGCCCGCCGTCCTTATCGTCGCGGTTGCGATTTTTCCGATCATCGCGATTTCGGTGCAGGATGCGGTTTTGCACGTAGACCGAAAACTGCTTGAGATGGGAACCGTGTTCAAATATACGAAAAAGCAGCGCTTCTTTTTAATCACGTGGCCGTCCGTAAAGCCGCAGTTTTATTCGGGCTTGCGGATCGCCTTGGGTACCGCATCCAAAACGGTCGTTATGGGCGAAGTGCTGACGACGTCTTCCGGCATCGGCGGGCAAATCGTGAACGCGCGTTTGAACATCGAACCGGAAGCGATTATCGCGTGGACGGTCGTGTCGGTGTGCATGTACTATGTGTTGGAAGCCGCCGTCGCTTTGCTGTTTATGCCGAAGGAACAAAAATATGCTCAGCGTAAACAATCTTAAAAAAATCTACAACGGCAAAACGGTTATCGACCGTCTTTCTTTTTTTGTGAACGGCGGCGACATCGCAGTTATCGTCGGGCCTTCCGGCTGCGGAAAGTCGACGCTGCTCAATATTGTCGCGGGTCTCGATACGCATTTCGAAGGCTCGCTGCAAACGGGCGGGAAAAAAATCGGCTATGTGTTTCAGGAAGACAGGATCCTTCCGTGGCTGACCGTTGCGCAAAATATCAAATCGGTAAATCCCCAAGGCGACGATAAAGAAGTGCAGCGCTTTATCGATATGGCGGGCCTTACCGGATTCGAGCGCTATTACCCTGACGAACTGAGCGGCGGTATGAAGCAGCGCTGTTCGATTGCGCGCGCGCTCTATTACGGCAGCGAGCTTTTGCTTATGGACGAACCGTTCAAGTCGCTCGACTACGGCATCAGACATAAGATGATTGCCGATTTGCTTGCGATCCATCAAAAAGAAAAAAATACGATTTTATTCGTTACGCACGACATCGAAGAAGCGCTTTCGGTTGCCGACGTTGTTTTCGTGTGCAAAAAAAATCCGATGCGTCTTGCCGACACGATCGACCTGCACGACAAAAGCGAACTTACGGCCGCAAAAAAGCAGGAATTAAAAGACGGGATTTTACGGATATTATAAATGCGCATCTTGAAAAACCGACTTTGAGCGACTTTTTCGAATAATGCCGCTGTTCAAAAACGCGAGTTCGCGCAGCCGCTTTGCGAGAATGTACACACTTATACGTAAGTTTATCTCGCGAGTGACTTGCTCTGCGTCCGGCAATTAAATTAAAAATCTTTCCGAAAAAACTCCGAAATCACAACATCTCCGCGATATATATACCGGATATTTTTCGGGAGGTTTTATGGCAAAACATAATCGCCGGTATAAGGATTCCGTCTTTGTCGATTTTTTCGGCGAAGATAAAAACGCAAAAGCGAACTTCCTCGCCCTCTACAACGCGCTCCACGGGACAAAGCTCGATACATCGACCGAGCTCGAACCGCTCCGTCTCGAACAGGTGATGTACATGGCTTTCCGCAACGACATCGCCTGCCTCATCGAGGATAAAATCATCGTATTGATCGAGCACCAGTCTACGGTAAACGAAAACATGCCGCTGCGCTTTTTGCAATATGCGGCGCGGCTTTACGAACGCATCCAAAACCCGCGCGATCGTTATCTCCGTAGGCTGAAAAAAATCCCTACGCCTGAGTTCTACGTATTCTACAACGGCGAAGAAGAGTATCCCGAACGGGTGACATTAAAACTGTCAGATGCTTTTATCGTGCAGCCTGCAAAACCGAGCCTCGAACTCCTATGTTTTTTGTCAAGCGGAAAAGTAAAACTCCTATGTTTTTTGTCAAGCGGAAAAGTAAAACTTTTTAGATTTTCTTCCACACTTGACCGCTCCCCGTCCCTGTAATCCCTTGTTTTACATGTTTGCTCTAGCCCGCTTGTAAGACACGGGCA